>NZ_JBHUXV010000013.1:0-133529 GCF_042669125.1 Streptomyces sp. NPDC057253
CGATCCGGGCGGCCCCTCAGCCGTGCAACTGCCGTGCGGCTCAGCGGCCGAGCGCGCGCCTCCCGCGGCCCTGGGAGAGGACCGGGAGGTTGCGGGTGGGGCCCTTGTCGCGCGGTGCCTCCTCCTCCAGGCGCAGCGCCAGCGCGGGGCAGCGACGCACCGCGCGCAGCGCCTTCGCCTCGGCGTAGCGCGGCACCTGGGCCTGGGCGACGGTCGGGAAGCCGTCGGCGCCGAGTTCGAAGACCTCGGGGAGGATGTCGGCGCACAGGCCGTGGCCCCGGCACAGCGTCCAGTCCACGTAGATCTTCTGACGGCTCGGGCCGCTCTCCTCGGCCTCGCCGCCACCCGGGATGCCCGTCGGCATCTTCCCGCCCTCGAAGAGCGGCAGAACGCCCTCCACGGGCCGTCCGCAGCCATTGCCGAGGACATGGGCGGCCAGGTCGTCGGTGAACGCCTTGATGGTCGACTCCAGGAACATCGCGGAGCCGTCCGGGTGCGAGCACGCGCCGCGCCGCTTCACGTTCTTGGCGACCTGCTTGAGCGCCTCAAGAGCCGCGGGGCCGCCGCCGTTGAGGATGTCCTCCATCCCGCGCGCGGCGGCCGGCAGACCGAGATAGCAGGGGCCGCACTGGCCCGCGCTCTCCTCGGCCAGCCACTGCGCCACGCGCAGCGACTCGCCCAGCGGGCAGGTCTCCTGAGTGATCGGCAGGATCGCGCCGGCGCCGAGCGCGCCGCCCACGGCGTCCAGGGAGTTGCGGGAGACGATCGCCTCGTTGACGGTCGCCGCGTCGATCCACTTGCCGTGGTAACCGCCCGTCAGGACGCCCTGCGGGACCGGCGGGGCGCCGGCCAACTGCAGGACGTAGCGCAGCGGTACGCCCGTGGGGACCTCGATCACCATGGGGCGCGCGACCGCACCGGAGACCGTGAGCATGACGGTGCCCGGCTCGTCGTAGAGACCGGTGTTGCCGTAGCGCTCCGGGCCGATGCGGGCGGCGATGGCCAGCTGCGCGAAGGTCTCGGCGTTGGACAGCAGGGTCGGTGCGCCGCCGACGCCGTTCTGCGAGGCGCTGACCTTGCGGCCGGGCGGGATGGCCGGGCCGCCGTCGATGGAACGGATCAGCGAGGCCGCCGCTCCGGTGACCATACGGACGGGATTGCGCTGCACGCGTGCGCGTAGCGCCGATCTGCGCCCGTTGCTCAGGCCGCGTTCGGCGAGGGCCGCCTCCATGGAGCGCTGGGTGGACTCCCGGGTGACCCCCACCACGAGCGTGCGGGCACCCAGGGCCTCGGCGGCCAGCAGGGCGCCGTCCAGGATGAGGTGCGGGGCACGGTTGATGAGGACCGTGTCCTTGCGGCAGGCCGGTTCGTCCTCACTGCCGTTGACGACGACGACCGGCCGGATGCCGCGCTTGATCGCCGCTTCGGCGACCGAGCGCAGCTTCTTGTGGAAGGGGAAGCCAGCACCGCCGCGCCCCTTCAGGTTGATGGCCTCGGCGAGCTTCGCGAGCTGCTCGCCGCCCATGGGTTCGAGCGGCCCATGCACCTTCAGGTGCATGGGCAGGTCAAGTCGTTCGACAAGGTCGAAGCCCGACGTGAGCTGGGGAAGGCCGACTACGCGGACTTCCGGGACGTCGGGCAGGGCCTCGTTCACCTATAGCCTCCGGAAGGCGTGTTCCAAGGTTCCCCCGAGCCCGGCGAGTCGAAGTCGTACGACTGGCCGGACGTCTGATCTGTGGCGGGACCGCTGTTGTACGTGTCGTTCGAGTTGTACGTGCCGTACATGGTGTTCGACTCACCGGTGTCGCGCACATCACCTGTCAGATAACTGGCCGTGCCCGAATTGCTGCCATAGGTGGGGATGTTGTACCCCGTGTCCTGGAGCGGGTCGTAAGCCGACGGGGGTGCCTCGCCGACCGGCGGCGGGGACGGGATCGGCCAGTTGCCGGAGGTGCTGCCGACGCCGTCCACGCGCGCGATGGGCTCGGTGGCCGCCTGCATGTCCATCGGCAGGTCCATGCGCGCGGTCTGGCCGGTGTCGTAGGGCTGCTGCGCGCCCGGGGACATGGCGCGATAGGCGGCGGCGAATCCGCTGCCCGCGGGCTCGGGCGCCGCGGGGGACTGGTAGACGGGGTTGGCGCCGGTCTGCGACAGGCCCTCGTAGCCGGGCAGGGCGGACTCCGAGCGCCTGGCGCCGGAGTCGGCGCCCCGGCGGCTCTCGCGGGCCGGTGCGGCCGTCTCGGCGGCCCTCCTGGCCCGGCTGGCCTCCAGCTCCTCGCGGCCCGGCCGCTCCTCGGTGCCGAGCAGCATGGCGACCCGGTCGGTGACCTTGCGCTTGAAGGGGCGCGGAGCCGCACGCAGGGCGAGAGCCACTATGACGCCGAGCACGCAGAGCGCGTACAGGTACGTGAAGATCGGGGCCTTCACCGCGCGGCCCGCGTACAGGCCGTGGACCAGGCCGGCGCACCAGGCCGGGTAGGCCAGCATGTGCATGGCCCGCCAGCGGGCCGCGACCGGGGCCGGGGAGGCGAAGCGGTTGCGCAGCGCCCCGGTGATGCCGACGAAGATCATGAGCTGGCCGGCCAGGGTGCCGAGGCCGATGAGCCCTCCGCTGCTGCTGAAGCCGAGCCCGAACGGGATGAACGCGGCGATCCACGTCGTGTGTTCGAGGGTGAGTTTGATCCCGATGTGCAGCAGAAGGAACGCGATCGAGCCCACGGCGGTGATCCGGTGCACACCCTGGGCGACGATCCGCTGCCGGGTGTTGAGGATCAGCCGGTCCTGTGCGACGAGTCCCCAGATCACGGAACAGGTCAGGAGCACGAGCGTCACCACGCCCGCTCCGAAGTTGAGGAAGTCCTGGAGCCAGACACCTCCGTACACCACGACCAGAGGGATGGCCAGCAGGAAGACGGCCGTCGCCACCCCATAGGCCGACCGGCCCGTCCTGGGGAGCGTGCTGTTGCTACTACGAGGGTTCATGGGGGCAACTCCGAGCGGTTCGGGAAGGCGGTCCCGCTGCCGCACTCTAAGTGGCGCCATACCGATGGGTACGGCGTTTGAGTTATTGCGTTGTTATCAAACGGTCGCGGGGCTGTTGTGATGCCCCTTAGCGGCTGTTACGCGAAGTAACCTCTGGCCTTGCTCCAGTTCCTCTCGGGTGGATACGGTGCGGCTCGACTGCGGCGGCGAGTGCGGCACCCGGTGCCGAAGAGGCATACGTAAGCTCGTCGCGGCTTGCTCAACGGCTGCGGTACCCTAACGCCATGCGTGCCGTACGCCTTCTGCTTAGCGAGCCGCGCTGATCAGTCCCGACCACCGGTGAAGACGTGGTCGGAATCGGCGCGGCGTCCCCTCCTGTGCGAGGGGATTTTTCGTTTCCGGACGACACAGCCGCTGGCAGAGACGATCGATGGAGCTTTGAGGACCATGAGCGAGACGAACCCCGCTGCCGCCGAGCCGGCCGCGCCGCACCGCTACACGGCCGCCGTCGCGGCCGAGATCGAGGCACGCTGGCAGGACTTCTGGGACGCCGACGGCACCTACGCGGCGCCCAACCCCAAGGGCGACCTGGCGGGCGACCCGGAGGTCGTCGCCCGGCCCAAGAAGTACATCATGGACATGTTCCCGTATCCCTCCGGCGCGGGCCTGCACGTCGGCCACCCGCTGGGCTACATCGCCACCGACGTCTTCGCCCGCTTCCAGCGGATGACGGGCCACAACGTCCTGCACACCCTGGGCTTCGACGCCTTCGGTCTGCCCGCCGAGCAGCACGCCGTCCAGACCGGCGAGCACCCGCGGATCACCACCGAGGCCGCGATCAACAACATGAAGTCCCAGCTGCGCCGGCTGGGCCTGGGCCACGACAAGCGCCGGTCGTTCGCCACGATCGACCCGGACTACTACAAGTGGACCCAGTGGATCTTCCTGCAGATCTTCAACTCCTGGTACGACGACGAGGCGAAGAAGGCCCGCCCGATCGCCGAGCTGGTCGCGCAGTTCGAGTCCGGTGAGCGCGCGGTCCCCGGCGGCGGCTCCTGGAGCGAGCTGTCGGCCGCCGCCCGCGCGGACGTCCTGGGCGAGTACCGCCTGGCCTACGCCTCCGACGCGCCGGTCAACTGGTGCCCGGGCCTGGGCACCGTGCTGGCCAACGAGGAGGTCACCGCCGACGGCCGCTCCGAGCGCGGCAACTTCCCGGTCTTCAAGGCCAAGCTGCGCCAGTGGAACATGCGGATCACCGCGTACGCCGACCGGCTGCTGGACGACCTGAACGAGCTGGACTGGCCCGAGGCCATCAAGCTGCAGCAGCGCAACTGGATCGGCCGCTCCGAGGGCGCCCGCGTCGACTTCCCGATCGACGGCGAGAACATCACCGTCTTCACCACTCGCCCGGACACCCTGTTCGGCGCCACCTACATGGTGCTGGCGCCCGAGCATCCGCTGGTCGAGAAGTTCACCCCGGCCGCCTGGCCCGAGGGCACGCACGACGTGTGGACCGGCGGTCACGCGACCCCGGGCGAGGCCGTCGCCGCCTACCGCGCGCAGGCCGCCTCCAAGTCCGACGTGGAGCGACAGGCCGAGGCCAAGGACAAGACCGGCGTCTTCATCGGCTCGTACGCCACCAACCCGGTCAACGGCGAGCAGGTCCCGGTCTTCATCGCGGACTACGTCCTGATGGGCTACGGCACCGGCGCGATCATGGCCGTCCCCGGCCACGACTCCCGCGACTTCGAGTTCGCGCGCGCCTTCGAGCTGCCGATCCGGTGCGTCGTCGAGCCGACCGACGGCCGCGGTACCGACCCCTCCACGTGGGAGGACGCCTTCGTCTCGTACGACGCGAAGATCGTCAACTCCACCGGCGAGGACGTCTCCCTGGACGGCCTGGGCGTCGTCGAGGCCAAGCCGCGCATCACCGAGTGGCTGGAGCGCAAGGGCGTCGGCGAGGGCACCGTCAACTTCCGCCTGCGCGACTGGCTGTTCAGCCGCCAGCGCTACTGGGGCGAGCCCTTCCCGATCGTCTACGACGAGGACGGCATCGCCCACTCGCTGCCCGAGTCGATGCTGCCGCTGGAGCTGCCCGAGGTCGAGGACTACTCGCCGCGCACCTTCGACCCGGACGACGCGGACACCTCCCCGGAGACCCCGCTGTCCCGCAACGAGGACTGGGTGAACGTCACCCTGGACCTGGGCGACGGTCCCCGCAAGTACCGCCGCGAGACCAACACCATGCCCAACTGGGCCGGTTCCTGCTGGTACGAGCTGCGCTACCTGGACCCGCACAACGACTCCGTACTGGTCGACCCGGAGATCGAGCGGTACTGGATGGGCCCGCGCGCGGGTCAGCCGCACGGCGGTGTCGACCTGTACGTCGGCGGCGCCGAGCACGCCGTGCTGCACCTGCTGTACGCGCGCTTCTGGTCCAAGGTGCTGTTCGACCTGGGGCACATCTCGTCGCCCGAGCCGTTCCACAAGCTGTTCAACCAGGGCATGATCCAGGCCTTCGTCTACCGCGACAGCCGGGGCTTCCCGGTGCCGGCCGCCGAGATCGAGGAGCGGGACGGGAAGTTCTTCTTCCAGGGTGAGCCCGTCAAGCGCGAGCTGGGCAAGATGGGCAAGTCCCTGAAGAACGCCGTCACTCCCGAGGCGATCTGCGAGGAGTACGGCGCCGACACCCTGCGCCTGTACGAGATGGCCATGGGCCCGCTGGACGTCTCGCGGCCGTGGGACACGCGCGCGGTGGTCGGCCAGTACCGGCTGCTGCAGCGGCTGTGGCGCAACGTCGTCGACGAGGCCACCGGCGAGGTGACCGTCGTCGACGCCGAGCCCGACGAGGCCACGCTGCGTGCCCTGCACAAGGCGATCGACGGGGTGCGGCACGACCTGGAGGGGCTGCGCTTCAACACCGCCATCGCCAAGGTCACCGAGCTGAACAACCACCTGACCAAGGCGGGCGGCCCGGTGTCGCGCCAGGTCGCCGAGGCGCTGGTGCTGCTGATCACGCCGCTGGCCCCGCACATCGCCGAGGAGCTGTGGCGCCGGCTGGGCCACACCGACTCGGTCGTCCACCAGGACTTCCCGGTCGCCGACCCGGCCTACGTCGTGGACGAGACGGTGACCTGCGTGGTCCAGATCAAGGGCAAGGTCAAGGCGCGCCTGGAGGTCTCGCCGGCCATCTCCGAGGACGAGCTGGAGAAGGTCGCGCTGGCCGATGAGAAGGTCGTGGCGGCGCTGGAGGGGGCGGACATCCGCAAGGTGATCGTGCGGGCGCCGAAGCTGGTGAACATCGTTCCGGCGTAGGGCCGGCCGGTGGGGGGGTCGGGCTGGCGTGAGGCCGGTCCGGTCCGGCCCGATTCGGGGTCGGGCCGGGCCCCTAGGGGTTTCGTGCGGGCAGGTTCGGGGTTCTTCCGGAACTCCGGGCCTGCCCGCTGCGTTTACCTTGGAAGAGCGGCGCGGCGGGTGCCGTGCCGGTCGGAGGAGGAGAGACGTGGAAGCAGTGATCGCGATCGTGGCCCTGCTTTTCGTGCTCTTCGTGGCGCTCGGCGCTTACGCGACCGTGAAGGTGGTCGGCGCCGCCAAGCGAGGCGTGGACCGCACCATCACGCAGGCCCGGCGCACGGTCGAGGACCACACCCTGCGGGCCAAGTCCTTCGCCCAGCTCGGCCCGGCGGGCGAACTGGCCCAGCTGCGGCTGAAGCTGCGCACCTCGATGCGGGCCACCCAGGACGCCTTGCACGCGGGCGTCGCCGAGGACGAGTCCCTCAAGGAGTCGCTCGGGCTCTTCCAGCGGCTCAGCGCCCACGGCCACGAACTGGACGGCGAGCTCAAGCGCCTGGAGTCCGAGCCCGACCGGGCCAAGCTCGCCGAGCGCCTGCCCGGACTGCGGGAGCGCACCGAGCGCATCACACAGTCGGCCGACTCCCTGCGCTGGGCGGCCCGTGACCGTGCCCGCCGGTTCGCCGAGGACGACCTGGACACCCTGAGCGCGCAGATCGACGTCGAGTCCGGAGCCCTGCGGCACTGGACCAAGGCCGAGCCCACCGCGACGCCGCCGCCGTGGCCCGAGGCCCCCGCCGCCGAGGGCAGCACCGAGCAGCAGACCTGGCCCGAGACGCCCCGCTCCCGCGCCGCCGAGGAACCGACGCGGCCCGCGATCACTCCGCCGGGCACGCGCCCGACCTACCCCTGGCAGAAGAAACCCCGCCCGGAGAGCACGACTTGATGCACGGCCCGACGTCCGACCCGAACCAGACGCGGCAGCCCCGGGCGACAAGGGCCGGGCTGCCGCAGGCACGCTACGGCAGGTAACCTCCAGCTCATGTCCCGCCATGTCGCGATCGTCACGGATTCAACGGCCTACCTGCCGCAGGGGACGATGGAGCGGCACGGCATCACAGCGGTCCCCCTGACCGTGGTCCTCGGCGACCACGCGCTGGAGGAGGGAACCGAGATCACGGCCCGTTCGCTGGCTCAGGCCCTGCAGAAGCGACGCCCCGTCACCACCTCGCGACCCAGCCCCCAGGCCTTCGCGGAGCACTACCGCAAGGTCGCCGAGTCCGGCGCCACGGGCATCGTGTCGCTGCACCTGTCCGCCGAACTCTCCGGCACCTACGACGCGGCGGTCATGGCGGCGCGCGAGGCGCCGGTTCCGGTGCGGGTGGTCGACACCGGCATGATCGCGATGGCCCTCGGATTCTGTGCTCTCGCCGCCGCCGAGGCCGCCGAGGCGGGCGGCACGGTGGACGAGGCGGTCACCGCCGCGGAGAAACGGGCCGCGGGCACGTCCGCCTACTTCTACGTCGACACCCTCGACTATCTGCGCCGCGGAGGCCGGATCGGGGCCGCGCAGGCCCTGCTCGGCTCCGCGCTCGCGGTCAAGCCGCTGCTGAAGCTCGACGGCGGCCGGATCGAGCCGCTGGAGAAGGTGCGGACGGCGTCGAGGGCCATCGCCCGCCTGGAGGAGATCGCGGCCGACCGGGCCGGCAGCGCCCCGGTCGACATCGCGGTGCACCATCTTTCCGCCCCCGACCGGGCAACGGCCCTCGCGGACCGACTGCGGGCCCGGGTGACGGGGCTGGCCGACCTGCATGTGAGCGAGGTCGGGGCGGTGATCGGGGCGCATACGGGGCCTGGGTTGCTGGGGGTTGTCGTCTCTCCTCGGTGACGGGGCGTTGTGGGCCGCGGGTTGTGGGTCGGGGGCTGTGGACGCCGGGCTGTGGACGCGTGGGCTCGGGGAGTGGGTGCGTCACTCGTGCGGGTGGCGGAGTTTTCCACAACCGGTGGGTAGTCCACGGGAATTGACCAAGATCATCGCGAGAGTGCGGGTGTGGTCGATCCTCGGCGCATGGCACTTCGATCACGTTCACGTACAGCGACGGCTACCAGCGGACCGGGCCGCGGCCCCCACTCCGACGGACGCTCACGGCATCGCCGCCCGCCCGCCACCCGGGGCGGAGGCGGGGGCCGGGCCCGGCATCGGCATGCCTCCTCGGCGGACGAACTCCAGCGGCGGGCGGAGGTGTTGTTCGCCGAACGGGTGGGGGCGCGACGGGACTCGGGGAAGGGGCCGCCGACGGATGCGCGGGGCTTGGCCGAGGAGGGGGCGGGTGGCGGTGCCGTCGATCTCGTCGGGGGCGGGGCGGCGGTCGAGGGGGCTGGTTCCGGGGACGGTGACGTAAGGAGTCCTGATGCCTGGGACACCAGCACGCGGGAGGCCGGTGCCAGGGAGACGAGTCGGCGAGATTCCGGACTTCTGGACGAGGACTGGCGTGGTGTCGATTCTGGTGATGAGGCCTGGCGTGCTGTCGATACCCGGCGTGAGGTCCGGCACGGTGTCGATGCCCGGCGTGAGGCCCGTGCTGGTGTCGAGGCCGGGGACGGTGCCTGGCGGGAGCGGGCCGGGATGGCTCTGCGGGAGCGGCTGCCGGTGTGGTTGCAGGCGCGGTGCGGTCTGGAGCGGCGGAACGTCGTAGCCCTCTCCGTACTGCTGGTCGTGGCCGCGGTGTTCGCCGTGCAGCACTTCTGGACCGGCCGGACCCAGTCGGTTCAAGCGCCCGAAGTGGTGCGTGCGGCGGCTCCGTTCGAGGAGAGCGGGACAGGCGGCCAGGACGGCGGCCCGCGAGGGGAGACTCAACCGGCGGTCTCGGGAGAGGGCTCCAACACCCCGGGGACGGCGGGCGCCGAGATCGTCGTGGACGTCAGCGGCAAGGTCCGTGAACCTGGGGTCCATCGGCTGCCGGCCGGGTCCAGGGTCGCCGACGCGCTGAAGGCGGCGGGTGGGGTGCGACCGGGTACGGACACGGACGCCCTCAACCGGGCCCGGTTCCTGGTGGACGGTGAGCAGGTCGTCGTCGGCGGCCCGGCTCCCGCACCCGCGCCAGGCGTGGCCGGCGGTCCTGTCAACGGCGGTCCCGCCGGTCCTGTGGGCGGTGGCGGCCCGGCCGGTGCGGCGGCTCCCGTCTCCCTGAACACGGCCACCGTGGACCAGCTCGACACCCTGCCCGGCGTCGGCCCGGTGCTGGCCCAGCACATCCTCGACTACCGCACCCGGCACGGCGGCTTCCGCTCGGTGGACGAACTGCGGGAGGTCAACGGCATCGGCGACCGCCGCTTCGCCGACCTGCGGAATCTCGTACGGCCATGAGGTACGGCTCGGGGGGCCCGCGAGGGGACGAGGGCGAGGTGCGGAGGGTGGCCGGAGGTGGGCGGCGTGGACGCTCCGCCGTGCACGCCGACTCAGGGAAGCGGCTCGGGGACGCTCATCCCCGGCAGGAAGGCCCCACGGATCTGCGCCTGGTCCCTGCGGCGCTGGCGGCGTGGGTGACGGCAGCGGTGGCCCTGGAGGTCCCGGCGGGGTGGGTCACGGGGCTGGTGGCCGGGTGTCTCGTCGTCGCCTGCGTGCTGTTGTCGGGCCGGTGGCGCCGGTGGTGCCGGATGCGCCGGTTGCGGGGCCTCGGCGCGAGCGCCAGGGTGCCGGTCGCCGCGGTGCTCCTCTGTATCGCGGCGGCCGCGGTCTCCGCGGGGCTGCACGGGGCGGATCTGCGGCGGGGGCCGGTGCCGGAACTGGCCCGGCAGTACGCCACGGTGACCGCCGAGGTCGAGCTGACCGCCGACCCCCGCCTCACCCGGCCCCGGATCACCGGGGACCACGCGGCACCGACCGCCGTGATCATCAAGGCCGACGTGCGACGCCTGGAGACGGTGGACGGCAGAGCGCCGGCGAGGACGGAGGGCTGGACGGGGACGGCGGAGGGCCGGACGGCGAGGGCGGAGGGCTGGACGGGGACGGCGGAGGGTGGGAGCGAGGTGGCGGCGAACCGGAGCGCCGTGGTGACCCGGACGCCTGTGCTCCTGATCGTCGACGTGGGCGCGGAAGGGAGGAGAGGAGGCGACCGGAGTTCCGTTGCCGGTGGGGTGAGGCGTGGGGCGCCGTCGGTCGTGGGCGATCCGCCGCGGTCGCCGTGGCTCGGGCTGTTGCCGAGCACGCGGGTGCGGGTGGTCGCGCGGGTGGTGCCGGCGCTGGTCGGGGGTGATCGGGTCGCGGCCGTGTTGCGGGTGCGGGACCGGGCGGGGCCGGAGGTCGTGGCGGAGGCGTCGGGGGCACAGCGGTTCGCGGGGCGCTTGCGGGCGGGGCTGCGGGAGGCCACCGACGGACTGCCGGCGGATTCCCGGGCCCTGTTGCCGGGGCTGGTCGTGGGGGACACCTCGCGGATCACACCGGAGCTGGACGAAGCCTTCAAGGAGACCGACCTCGCGCACACGCTCGCCGTCTCCGGCAGCAACCTCACGATCCTGCTCGCCCTGCTCATCGGACCGCCCGGCCTCGCCCAGCTGGTCGAGCGACGGGGACTGGCACCCCGGCTGGGGGTGTCGCTGCGGACGACCGCGTTGCTCGGCGGTGGGCTCACGCTGGCGTTCGTCATCGTGTGCCGGCCGGACCCGAGTGTGCTGCGGGCCGCGGCCTGCGGGGCCGTGGCGTTGCTCGCCCTCGCGACCGGTCGGCGCAGATCGCTGATCCCGGCGCTGGCGACGGCCGTACTGCTGCTGGTGCTGTACGACCCGTGGCTGGCCCGCAGTTACGGCTTCCTGCTCTCCGTCCTGGCCACCGGGGCCCTGCTGACGCTCGCGCCACGCTGGAGCCTGGCCTTGCGGCGGCGCGGGGTGCCGCCCAGGCTCGCTGAGGCGTTGGCGGCGGCGGCCGCGGCACAGGCCCTGTGCGCGCCGGTGGTGGCGGTGCTGTCGGCGCGGGTGAGTCTGGTGGCGGTGCCGTGCAATCTGCTCGTGGAGTTCGCGGTCGCACCGGCGACGGTCCTGGGGTTCGCGGCGCTGGCGATGGCCCCCGTCATGATGCCGGTGGCCAAGGCGCTGGCCTGGTGCGCGAGTTGGCCCGCCGGGTGGATCGCGGAGGTCGCCCGCACCGGGGCGTCGCTGCCCGGCGGGGGAGTGGACTGGCCGGGCAGTTGGCCGGGGGCAGGACTGCTCGCCCTCGCCACCGCACTGGTGCTGCTCCTGGGGCGACGTCTGCTCGGGCACCCCTGGTGGTGTGCGCTCTGCGCGGTGCTGTTCGTGCTGGCGGTCGTGCAGCCGCCTCCGCTGACCAGGGTGGTCACGGGATGGCCGCCGCCGGGCTGGCGGCTGGCGATGTGCGATGTGGGCCAGGGCGACGCCGTGGTGCTGGCGGCGGGCGAGGGCACGGGAGTCGTCGTGGACGCCGGACCCGATCCGGCGCTCGTCGACGACTGCCTGCGCAGCCTCGGCATCACCAAGGTGCCGCTCGTGGTCCTGACCCACTTCCACGCCGACCATGTGGCGGGCCTGCCCGGGGTGCTGCGGGGCCGCTCGGTGGGGGCGATCGAGACGACGGGGTTCGGGGAGCCGGTGGACCAGGCCGAGTTCGTACGGCGGGAGGCGGCGGCCCGGCGGATTCCGGTGACGCGCGCGGTGGCCGGGGAGCAGCGGCGTACGGGGTCGCTGACGTGGGAGGTGCTGTGGCCGCCCGCGGGGCCGGCGGCGGTGGCGGCGGACGGGCCGAACGACGCCAGTGTCACCATGCTCGTCCACTCGGCCGGGCTGCGCTTCCTCCTGCTCGGGGACCTGGAACCCCCGGCCCAGCAGGAGCTGTTGCGGTCGCCGACGGGGGCGCGGCTGACCGGGGTGGACGTCCTCAAGGTCGCCCACCACGGGTCGGCCTACCAGGACCCGGAGCTGATACGCCGGGTCGCCCCGCGGCTGGCGCTCATCTCGGTCGGGGCCGGCAACTCCTACGGCCACCCGGCGCCCAGTACGGTCGCCGCGCTGCGGGCCGGGGGCGCGGCGGTGCTGCGGACGGACCGGGACGGGGCGTTGGCCGTCGTCGGGTCCGGAGGCGACCACGGCGAAGGGAGCGGAGGGGGCACGGGGAGTGCGGGTGAGGGCGCCGGAGGTGCGGGCGGGAAGGTCGATGGACGGAGAAGCCGTGGTGTGCGCGGTGGGGAGCTGTGGGTGGCGCGAGACTGAGGGCATGAAGCCCACACAGGTTGACGCCTATCTCCGCCGCCTGGGAGTCCAGCACCCGGCGTGGCCCACCGTGGAGGTCCTGCGCGAGCTGCATCTGCGCCATTTGCAGACCGTGCCCTTCGAGAACCTGTCGGTGCACCTCGGCGAGGAGATCGTGCTGGAGGAGGAGCGGCTGGTGGAGAAGGTGGTGAGCGCCGGGAGGGGAGGGTTCTGCTACGAACTGAACGGGGCGTTCGGGGCCTTGCTGGCCGCGCTCGGCTTCGATGTGACGCTGCTCGCGGGGCGGGTGTACGGCGACGAGGGGCGGTTCGGCATCCCGTACGACCATCTCGCGCTGCGGGTGCGGTCGGTTGACGGGGGCGAGTGGCTGGCCGATGTCGGGTTCGGGGCGCACAGTCACTATCCGCTGGCGTTCGGGGCGCGGGACGAGCAGGTGGATCCCGCCGGGACTTTCCGGATCGTGGAGGCGGGGCCCGACGCGGCGGGGGTGCGGGGCGGGGACGGTGCGGGGGCGAAGGGCGGGGGTGAGGCCGCGGATCTGGATGTCGTCGTGGGCGGCAGGAGTCAGTACCGGCTGGAGGTGCGGCCGCGGGTGCTCGGTGACTTCATGGCCGGGGCGTGGTGGCACAGCACCTCGCCGGCCTCGCACTTCACGCAGTCCCTGGTGTGTTCGAAGGTGACGGAGGACGGCGGGCGGATCACGCTCAGCGGGCGCATGCTCAAGGTGACGGCGGCGGACGGGGCACGGGAGGAGCGGGAGTTGGGGACGGACGAGGAGGTGCTGGGGGTGTACCGGGAGCGGTTCGGTATCGGGCTGGACCGGGTGCCGGTGGTGCGGAGCCCCGGTCGGGACGGTTAGCGGTACGTGCGGGCGGCGTCGGTTGCAGTGGCGGTGTCGGTGGCGGTGGCCTGGAAAATGGTTCCGTGAGCGATGTGAGACATGTGCTGGTGCTGCCGGATCGGGATGCCGCGGAGGAGGTCGTCGAGGGGCTGCGGGAGCGGTTCGGGGTGATGGAGGAGCCGCAGGTGGTCCGGGACGCGTTGGCGGGGGAGGACGATGCGGAGGACGCGCAGTGGCTGGTCGTGCTCCGGGACGAGGCGGGGCGGCTGGATCCGGGGGAGCTGGATGCGTTCGTGGGGGAGTGGGAGGGGTGGCGGGAGGAGCCGTAGGTCCCCGGCCGGGGCGTCGTCCTGGTCGGGCTGTCAGTGGGGCGTGGGATGCTGTCGGGGATGGCCAAGAAGACTGCTGATGACGACCTGCTCGCTCCTGTGACCCTTGCTGTGGGGCAGGAGGAGCTGCTGCTCGACCGGGCTGTGCAGGAGGTGGTCGCCGCTGCTCGGGCCGCTGACGCCGACACCGATGTGCGGGACCTGACCTCGGACCAGTTGCAGCCGGGGACGCTCGCCGAGTTGACCAGCCCGTCGCTGTTCGCGGAGCGCAAGGTCGTGATCGTGCGCAACGCGCAGGATGTGTCGGCCGACACGGTCAAGGACGTGAAGGCATATCTCGGGGCGCCCGCCGAGGAGATCACCCTGGTGCTGCTGCACGCCGGTGGGGCGAAGGGCAAGGGGCTGCTCGACGCCGCGCGGAAGGCGGGGGCGCGGGAGGTCGCCTGTCCGAAGATGACCAAGCCGGCGGACCGGCTGGCCTTCGTGCGACAGGAGTTCCGGGCGACCGGGCGGTCCGCCACGCCCGAGGCGTGCCAGGCGCTCGTCGACGCGATCGGGAGTGATCTGCGGGAGCTCGCGTCCGCGGTGTCGCAGCTGGTCGCCGATGTCGAGGGGACGATCGACGAGGCCGTCGTGGGGCGGTACTACACGGGACGGGCCGAGGCATCCAGCTTCACCGTCGCCGACCGGGCCGTGGAGGGGCGGGCCGCAGAGGCCCTGGAGGCGCTCAGGTGGTCGCTGGCGACCGGGGTCGCGCCGGTCATGATCACCAGCGCGTTGGCGCAGGGGGTGCGGGCGATCGGGAAGCTGTCGTCGGCCCGGGGCGGGCGGCCCGCGGATCTCGCGCGGGAGCTGGGGATGCCGCCGTGGAAGATCGACCGGGTGCGGCAGCAGATGCGGGGGTGGACGCCGGACGGAGTGGCGTTCGCGTTGCGGGCCGTGGCCGAGGCGGACGCCGGGGTCAAGGGCGGCGGGGATGATCCCGAGTACGCGCTGGAGAAGGCGGTTGTGGCGATCGCCCGGGCGGCGCGGTCCCGGGGACGGGGATAGCCGGCCGGCGGTGCTGTGCCGTGCTTGAGGCGGAGCCATCGCGCCATCGGGGGTGCCGCACATTGTCGTAGCGCGTCTGCGACATCCGTCGTGGCCGGGCGCGCAGTTCCCCGCGCCCCTTCGGGCGCTCGGGAGGAGAATCGGACCTGTCAGCCAACATCGCCGGAACACGGAAAGGTGGCGGTAGTCATGGCTGAGCATCCGCATGCGGCGCTCGTACGCAAGGGATTCGAGGCGTTCACCCGAGGGGACATGGACACCCTGCGGGAGTTGATCGCGAAGGACGCGACGCACCATGTGCCCGGTAGTCACCCGCTCTCCGGGGACTTCAAGGGGCAGGACGCGATCATCGACATGTATCAGCGGCTCGGCCAGGAGACCCAGGGGTCGATGCGGCTCGAGATGCTCGGGATCGCCGTCGACGGGCGGGGGCACGCCGTCGGGATGTGCCGGGTCACCGCGGAGCGCAAGGGCCGGCGCCTGGACGACACGGGATGCATCGTCTTCCGGATCGTAGGGGACAAGGTCACCGACCTCGACGAGTGCGTCGAGGACATCGACAAGAGCAACGAGTTCTGGGCCGACTGAACGCCGAAGGCCCCGGTGCCGTCGTCCTGGGGAAGGGCGAGGGCGCCGGGGCCTCGGTTCAAGCTTTTCGGAGACCACGCCCGCGTGGCGAACGCAGGCCGCGCGTGGCTCCTGGGTGCCGGTCGGGAGCGGATGAGAGAGGGCCCGCTCGGGTCCTTCCGGCGTCAGATCAGAAGAGAGAGGCCTTAGAGGGCCGCGACCTTCGAAGCAAGCGCCGACTTCTTGTTGGCGGCCTGGTTCTTGTGGATGACGCCCTTGGAGACGGCCTTGTCGAGCGCACGCGCAGCAGCGCGCTGGTACTCGGTGGCCTTCTCGACGTCACCCGCGGCAGCGGCCTCGCGGGCCTTGCGGATCGCGGTCTTCAGGGAGGACTTGACGGCCTTGTTGCGCAGCCGCGCCTTCTCGTTGGTCTTGATCCGCTTGATCTGGGACTTGATGTTCGCCACGAATGAGCCTCTACAGGTTCAGGCACGGGGCCGTGCAGGACCCGTACCGGTGATTTTCAGAGTGTGTGCCTCGCGCTGAGAGGGCATGAGACACAGCTGCCCAGACTACCAGCGGCCCGGCAGGTGGCCCAAACCGGTCGCCGGTCCCCGCCCGTGGGACCATGGAGGCTACGTATCGATCCGACCCGAGACCGCAGACACTGCGGACGCCTCAAGAATCAGGACCCTGCGTGCCCGCGATCCCCAGCCACGTGCCCGAGCCGAGCCGTACCGACCCGGCTCTGATCCGCAACTTCTGCATCATCGCGCACATCGACCACGGCAAGTCCACGCTCGCCGACCGGATGCTCCAGCTGACCGGCGTGGTCGAGCAGCGCCAGATGCGTGCTCAGTACCTCGACCGCATGGACATCGAGCGTGAGCGCGGAATCACGATCAAGTCGCAGGCGGTGCGTCTGCCGTGGGCCCCGACCCACGACAAGAGCAACACGCACATCCTCAACATGATCGACACCCCGGGGCACGTCGACTTCACCTACGAGGTCTCGCGGTCGCTCGCCGCCTGCGAGGGCACCGTCCTCCTCGTGGACGCCGCCCAGGGGATCGAGGCCCAGACTCTCGCCAACCTGTACCTGGCGATGGAGAACGACCTCACGATCATCCCGGTGCTCAACAAGATCGACCTGCCGGCCGCGCAGCCCGAGAAGTTCGCCGAGGAGCTCGCGAACCTCGTCGGCTGCGACCCGTCCGACGTGCTCAAGGTCTCCGCCAAGACCGGGCTCGGTGTCGACGCGCTCCTCGACCGGGTCGTCAAGGAGGTCCCGGCTCCGGTCGGTGTCGCCGATGCCCCCGCCCGCGCGATGATCTTCGACTCGGTCTACGACTCCTACCGCGGTGTCGTGACGTACGTCCGTGTCATCGACGGTCAGCTCAACAAGCGCGAGCGCATCAAGATGATGTCGACCGGCGCCACCCACGAGCTGCTGGAGATCGGCACCAACTCGCCCGAGATGCTGGGCGCCGACGGCCTCGGCGTCGGTGAGGTGGGCTATCTCATCACCGGTGTGAAGGACGTCCGCCAGTCCAAGGTCGGCGACACCGTCACCAGCCAGCAGAAGGGGGCCACGGAGGCGCTCGGGGGGTACAAGGACCCGAAGCCCATGGTCTTCTCCGGTCTGTATCCGCTGGACGGCTCCGACTACCCCGAGCTGCGCGAGGCCCTCGACAAGCTCCAGCTCAACGACGCGGCTCTCGTCTACGAGCCAGAGACCTCCGCGGCCCTCGGCTTCGGCTTCCGCGTCGGCTTCCTCGGCCTGCTCCACCTCGACGTGATCCGCGAGCGCCTGGAGCGCGAGTTCGGGCTCGACCTGATCGCGACCGCGCCCAACGTGGTCTACCGGGTGGTCATGGAGGACGGCACCGAGCACACCGTCACCAACCCGAGCGAGTTCCCCGAGGGCAAGATCAACGAGGTGTACGAGCCCGTCGTACGCGCCACGATCCTCGCCCCGACCGAGTTCATCGGCTCGATCATGGAGCTGTGCCAGACCCGGCGCGGCACCCTGCTCGGCATGGACTACCTCTCCGAGGACCGGGTCGAGATCCGCTACACGCTGCCGCTCGCGGAGATCGTCTTCGACTTCTTCGACCAGCTGAAGTCGAAGACGCGCGGGTACGCCTCGCTGGACTACGAGCCCACCGGTGAGCAGACCTCCAGCCTGGTGAAGGTCGACATCCTGCTGCACGGCGACAAGGTGGACGCCTTCTCGGCGATCACCCACAAGGACGCCGCGTACGCCTACGGGGTGCGGCTCGTCGCCAAGCTGCGCGAGCTCATCCCGCGGCAGGCCTTCGAGGTGCCGATCCAGGCGGCCATCGGCTCCCGGGTCATCGCCCGCGAGACCATCCGTGCCATCCGCAAGGACGTCCTCGCCAAGTGCTACGGCGGTGACATCTCCCGGAAGCGGAAGCTGCTGGAGAAGCAGAAGGAAGGCAAGAAGCGGATGAAGATGGTGGGTTCCGTGGAGGTTCCGCAGGAGGCCTTCATCGCGGTGCTTTCCAGCGATGACAGCGCGGGGTCGGGCAAGGGCAAGAAGTAACCGCGGGTTACACCCGGTTACCCGTCGAATCGGATGGAAAGGGGTCCGTCGTGCGAAAGTGCGGCGGGCCCCTACGCGTGCGTAACGTCGCGCTCTGTAGGAAGTGACAGGCCGCCGCCCCTTACGAACGGGTCGGCCGCGCTTTACTCTGATCTCTGCTCGATAGTTACTCGCGAGTTAAACAACAGCCGCAAACCTGAGAGCCAGCCGCACTGTCGCGGGCCCCGGAGGATGTCGTGAGCGACACACAGACACTGATCGAGAACCGTCCGCCGAGTGTGGCGACCCTCTTCCTGGAGCGTGTTGCGAGCACACCGGACGCCGAGGCGTACCGGTACCCGGTGCCCGCGGCCTCCGGCGAGGGCCCGGACGAGTGGAAGTCGCTCAGCTGGGCGCAGGCCGCGGAGCGGGTGCACGCCATCGCCGCCGGGCTGATCGAGCTGGGGGTGCAGCCCGAGCAGCGGGTCGCCCTCGCCTCCTCTACCCGGCTCGACTGGATCCTCGCGGACCTCGGCATCATGTGCGCCGGCGCCGCCACGACCACCGTCTATCCGCAGACCAACGCCGACGAGTCGGCGTTCATCCTCTCCGACTCCGAGAGCCGGGTGCTGATCGCGGAGGACGCTGCCCAGCTCGCCAAGGCGGTCGAGAAGCGCGGCGAGCTGCCCGCGCTGACCAACGTCGTGGTGATCGACTCCGCCGGTGTCGAGACCAGCGACTTCGTACTGACCCTCACCGAGCTGGAGGCCCGGGGCGCCGCCCGGCTGGAGAAGGACCCCGACCTGATCAAGGAGCGGGTGGGTGCGATCACGGCCGAGCAGCTCGCGACCCTGATCTACACCTCCGGCACCACCGGCCGTCCCAAGGGTGTACGGCTGCCGCACGACAACTGGTCCTACATGGCGAAGGCTATCGCCGCGACGGGCCTGGTCGGCCCCGAGGACGTGCAGTACCTGTGGCTGCCGCTCGCGCACGTCTTCGGCAAGGTGCTCACCTCCGGGCAGATCGAGGTCGGTCACGTCACCGCCGTCGACGGCCGCGTCGACAAGATCATCGAGAATCTTCCGGTCGTGCAGCCGACGTACATGGCCGCCGTGCCGCGCATCTTCGAGAAGGTCTACAACGGGGTCGCCGCGAAGGCCCGTGCGGGCGGTGGCGCCAAGTACAAGATCTTCCAGTGGGCCGCCGGGGTGGGGCGCGAGTACGCCAAGGTCACCCAGGACAACTTCCGGCGCACCGGGGTCGCCTCCGCGCCCTTCGGGCTGAGCGCCAAGCACAAGGTGGCCGACGCGCTGGTCTTCGCGAAGATCCGGGAGGCGTTCGGCGGGAACCTGCGGGCCTGTGTCTCCGGCTCCGCCGCGCTCGCGCCCGAGATCGGCTACTTCTTCGCCGGCGCCGGGATCCACATCCTTGAGGGATACGGCCTCACGGAGTCCTCCGCGGCCTCCTTCGTCAACCCGGGCGAGGCCTACCGCACCGGCACGGTCGGCAAGCCGCTGCCCGGCACGGAGGTCAGGATCGCCGACGACGGGGAGATCCTGCTGCGCGGCCCCGGGATCATGGAGGGCTACCACGGGCTGCCGGAGAAGACCGCCGAGGTCCTCGAGGCCGACGGGTGGTTCCACACCGGGGACATCGGTGAGCTGTCGCCCGACGGGTACCTGCGGATCACCGACCGCAAGAAGGACCTCATCAAGACGTCCGGCGGCAAGTACATCGCGCCCGCCGAGGTGGAGGGGCAGTTCAAGGCGGTGTGCCCGTACGTGTCCAACATCCTGGTGCACGGGGCGGACCGGAACTTCTGCACCGCGCTCATCGCGCTGGACGAGGTGTCGATCCTGGAGTGGGCCAAGGAGAACGGGCTCGAAGGGAAGTCGTACGCGGAGGTCGTCGCGGCGCCGGTCACCGTCTCCCTGGTCGAGGGGTATGTGAAGCAGCTCAACGAGGGGCTTCAGCGGTGGCAGACGATCAAGAAGTTCCGGTTGCTGCCGCGGGACCTTGACGTGGAGCACGGGGAGATCACGCCGAGTCTGAAGCTGAAGCGGCCTGTGGTGGAGCGGGAGTACAAGGCGTTGATCGAGGAGATGTACGCAGGGTCTCGGGAGGCGTAGGGGGTGGCTGGGGAGCGTGTGCGACCAGCGGTAGTTCGTGGCTGGTCGCGCAGTTCCCCGCGCCCCTGGGGAAACAAGCTCACCGCTTCTCCAGAAGGTGCCGTATTTCCTTCACCTGGATGCGCTGGGCCTCCGTCAACTCGTCCTCCAGCGCCGCCAGTCGCCTGCCCACCTCATGGTAATCGGCGTGTTGGCGCGCCAGCAGGCGCTCCAGCTGCTGGTTCTTCCGGTACAGGTCCAGGAAGACGCTGACCTTCGCTCGGAGCACCCAGGGGTCGAACGGCTTGGTCAAGTAGTCCGCCGCGCCGGTCGCGTAGCCGCGGAAGGCGTAGCCCGAGTCGTCCTCCGCTCCGGTGAGGAAGATGATCGGGACGTCTTTCGTCTGGTCCAGGCGTTTGATGTTGGCGGCGGTCTCGAAGCCGTCCATGCCCGGCATGCGGACGTCCAGGAGGACCAGGGCGAAGCGGCGGCGGAGCAGGGCCTTCATCGCCTCCTCGCCCGAACGGGCGCGCACCAGCGGTTCGTTGAGGGACCCCAGGACGGCCTCCAGCGCGATCAGGTTGTCCTCCATGTCGTCGACCAGGAGGATGCCCGCACTGTCGTCGGTCGTTGCCTCAGCGCTCATGTGACTGCCCTCATTCAGTCGTCGGTGGGCGGGACCACCGCCTCCTCGGCGTCGGCCGGCTCCTGCATCTCCGCGCCCTCGGGGTCCAGGAGCGCGCAGACGACGGTCAGCAGCTGGTCGACGTCCACCGGCTTGGGTACGTAGTCGTTGGCACCGCGCGCGATCGACTTCTCGCGGTCGCCCGGCATCGCCTTCGCGGTGAGCGCGACGATGGGCAGCCCGGCCCAGCGGGCGGTGCGGCGGATGGCGGCGATGGTCTCGTAGCCGTCCATCTCCGGCATCATGATGTCCATCAGGACCAGCTCGACGTCCGGGTTGCGCTCCAGGGTCTCGATGCCCTCGCGGCCGTTCTCCGCGTACAGCACCGGCATGCCGACCCGGCCCAGCACATGGGTGAGCGCGAAGACATTGCGGATGTCGTCGTCCACGATCAACACCCTGCGCCCGGACAGGACTTGACCCGCCCGACCGGACTTCCACGCCTCCAGCTTGGTGGGTGCGGGCCAGGAGTCCTCGGCGTCGTGGGCGGTCGGGTAGGGCTCGGTGGACAGGTCCTCCGGGGCCGGCAGCAGGCGGTCCTCGGTGGTCGGGCCGGTGGCCGTGTGGCCGGGGCTGACCACGGGGACGTAGAGCGTGAAGGTGGAGCCCTTGCCGGGTTCGCTCTCGGCGACGATACGGCCGCCCAGCAGGCCCGCGATCTCCCGGCTGATGGAGAGGCCGAGCCCGGTGCCGCCGTACTTGCGGTTGGTGGTGCCGTCGGCCTGCTGGAACGCCTCGAAGATCACCGGGAGTTTCTCGCGGGCGATGCCGATGCCGGTGTCGGACACCGCGAAGGCGATCACGTCGTCGCTGTCGCGGACGTACCGGTGCTCGGGGTCCTTGATGCGGTTGACCCGCAGTTCGACGCGGCCGGTGGCGGTGAACTTGATCGCGTTGGAGAGCAGGTTGCGCAGGATCTGCTGGAGGCGCTGCTCGTCGGAGTACATCTCGCGCGGCACGTCCTCGCCGACCGCCACCTCGAAGGCGAGCCCGCGGTCCAGGGTGAGCGGGCGGAAGGTGGCGTGGACGTAGTCGAGCAGCTTGATGAGCGGCAGCTTCTTCGGGCGTACGTCCATCCGGCCGGCCTCGATCTTCGACAGGTCCAGGATGTCGTTGATCAGCTGGAGGAGGTCGGAGCCGGAGCGGTGGATCGTCGTCGCGAACTGCACCTCCTGGTCGGAGAGATGGCCGTCCGGGTTGTCGGAGAGCAGCCTGGCCAGGATCAGCAGGGAGTTCAGCGGGGTGCGCAGTTCGTGGGACATGTTCGCCAGGAACTCCGACTTGTACTGGGAGGAGGTGGCCAACAGGGCTGCCTTCTCCTCCAGTTCCGCGTTCGATCGCTGCAACTCGGCCTGCTGCATCTGGAGTTCGTCCGAGCGTTCCTGGAGCTGCATGGCCAGGCGCTGGGACTCGCCGAGCAGGGACTCGGTGCGGGAGTTGGCGATGATGGTGTTGATGGCGACGCCGATGGTGTTCACGAACTGGTCGAAGAAGGCCAGGTGGACATCGGAGAAGCGGGAGAAGGAGGCGAGTTCGATGACGCCCAGGAGCTTGTCCTCGAAGAGGATCGGGATGATCACCACGCTGGCGGGAGCCGCCTCGCCCAGACCGCTGTTGATCTTGATGTAGTCCGGCGGGGCCTCCTCCACCAGGATCCGCTTCTTCTCCCGGGCCGCCTGACGGACCAGACCGTGCACCGGCATGCCGCCGGTGTCGACGGTCGCGCCCTGCGCCGAGCCGTAGCCCGCGATGAACGCCAGTCCCTTTGCAGGAACGGTTGTGCGCAGAGAGGCGCCGTCCTCGTCCGGGTCGGCCAGGAAGAATGCGCCGTACTGGGCGTTCACCAGCGGGGTCAGCTCGCGCAGGATCAGGTCGGCGACCTCCATCAGGTCCCGGTGGCCCTGCATCAGCGCGGCCAGACGGGCGAGGTTGGACTCCAGCCAGTCCTTCGCGCGGGTCGTCTCGCGGAGGTTGGCCACCATCAGGTTGATGTTGTCCTTGAGCTCGGCGACCTCGCCCTGCGTCTCCACGGTGATCGAGCGGGACATGTCGCCCTGGGCCACCGCGGAGGCGACCTCGGCGATCGCGCGGACCTGGGTGGTGAGGTTGGAGGCGAGTTCGTTGACGTTGGTCGTCAGGCGCTTCCAGGTGCCGTAGACGCCCTCGACCCGTGCCTGGCCGCCGAGTTGGCCCTCGGAGCCGACCTCGCGGGCCACCCGGGTGACCTCGGAGGAGAAGGAGGAGAGGGTGTCGACCATGGTGTTGATGGCGGTCTTCAGCTCCAGGATCTCGCCGCGGGCGTCCACGTCGATCTTCTTGGAGAGGTCTCCGTTGGCCACGGCCGTGGTCACCTGGGCGATGTTGCGGACCTGCGAAGTGAGGTTGTCCGCCATGTAGTTGACGTTGTCGGTCAGGTCCCGCCAGACGCCGGAGACGCCGAGGACCTGGGCGCGCCCGCCGAGCCGTCCGTCGGTGCCGACCTCGCGGGCCACGCGGGTCACCTCGTCGGCGAAGGCGCGCAGCTGCTCCACCATCGTGTTGACGGTGTCCTTCAGTTCGAGGATCTCGCCGCGCGCGTCGACCGTGATCTTCTTGGACAGGTCGCCGTTGGCGACGGCGGTCGTCACCTGGGCGATGTTCCGCACCTGCGACGTCAGGTTCAGGGCCATGAAGTTGACGTTGTCGGTGAGGTCCTTCCAGACGCCGGAGACGCCCCGCACCTGCGCCTGGCCGCCGAGGTTTCCTTCGGTGCCGACCTCGCGGGCGACGCGGGTCACTTCGTCGGCGAAGGCGGAGAGCTGGTCCACCATCGTGTTGATGGTCGACTTCAGCTCCAGGATCTCGCCCTTCGCCTCCACGGTGATCTTCTTGCCGAGGTCGCCCTGGGCGACGGCGGTCGAGACGAGGGCGATGTTGCGGACCTGCGAAGTCAGGTTGTCCGCCATGAAGTTGACGTTGTCGGTGAGGTCTTTCCAGACGCCGGAGACGCCTCGCACCTGGGCCCGGCCGCCGAGGTTTCCTTCGGTGCCGACCTCGCGGGCGACGCGGGTGACCTCGTCGGCGAAGGCGGAGAGCTGGTCGACCATGGTGTTGATGGTGGACTTCAGCTCCAGGATCTCGCCCTGCGCGTCCACGGTGATCTTCTGCGACAGGTCGCCGTTGGCCACGGCGGTGGTCACCTGGGCGATGTTGCGGACCTGCGACGTCAGGTTCGAGGCCATGAAGTTGACGTTGTCGGTGAGGTCCTTCCAGACCCCCGAAACGCCCCGCACCTGGGCCCGGCCGCCCAACTGCCCCTCGGTGCCGACCTCGCGGGCCACGCGGGTCACCTCGTCGGCGAAGGCGGAGAGCTGGTCCACCATCGTGTTCACGGTCAGCTTCAGTTCGAGCAGCTCGCCGGTCGCCTCGACCGTGACCGTGCGGGTCAGGTCACCGCGGGCCACCGCCGTGGTCACCAGGGCGATGTCCCGGACCTGGGCGGTCAGCCGGGACGCCATGGTGTTGACCGCCTCGGTCACGTCCCGCCAACTGCCCGACAGGCCGGTCACCTTGGCCCGCCCGCCGAGCCGGCCCTCGGTGCCGACCTCACGGGCCACCCGGGTCACCTCACCGGTGAACAGGGAGAGCTGGTCGACCATCTTGTTCACGGCCCGGCCGAGACGCCTTAGATCACCGCGCAGTTGGCGGTTGCCGTCGTGCAGATCGACCCGCTGGGTCAAGTCGCCGCCGGCCACCGCGTCCAGGACCCGGGTCGCGTTGGCGGCGGGGGCCACCAGGGCGTCCAGCAACTGGTTGACATCGTTGACGCGGGAGGTCCAGGTGCCCTGTCCCGGGCTGGGGGAGAGCCGCTCGTCGAGCCGGCCGTGCCGCACCAGCTCCCGCTTCACCCGGTTGACCTCACCGGTGAAGTGGACGTTGCGGTCGACCAGTTGATTGAAGATGGCCGTCAGCTCGGCCACGATCCCGTCGCCCGACTCCGGCATCCGGCGGAAGTCGCCGTCGCGGGCAGCGGTCATCGCGGCGAGCAGAGGGCGTAGGTCCGATGCTCGAATTCGGTCGGCATTCTGCCCGTCTTCGAGCACAGGCGTACCACTGTTCTCACTCATGACGGCCCACTTCGGTAACTCGGCGCTTATGGGCGTGCCCAGTCTGTCACTCTGTCCGCATCCAGAGGCGTAATCGTCCGAACTGCTCGGGGAGACGGACATGGGGGCCATTCCTGCGCAACGGGAATCCGTTGCCCGTGGGGCCGACACGTGTGCGCCCGGCGCCGGTGACGTGCCCGCTCCGGGGCACGTCCGTGCCATCTTCCCCGGCAGCCCGTTCACTCCGGGCGCGGCCCGGGCGCTGTTACGGTCCGCGCTGGAGGAATGGGCTCAACTCGGCCTGCCTGGTACCGAGTTCCTCACCGACCGGCAGTCGGACGACGCCGTGGTGGTCGTCAGCGAGCTGGTCACCAACGCCGTCGTGCACGCCGGCACCGAGGTGGAGCTGGACTGCCGGCTGGAGGCGCACACCGGCGCGCTCGTCGTCGAGGTCCTCGACCACCACCCCTCGCGCGCCCCACGCGACGGCGACACCGAAGCGTCCTACGGCATACCGGAGTACGGGCGCGGCCTGCGCCTGGTCGCCGCCCTCGCCGAGTCCTGGGGGATCACGTATCGCACGGGCGCCAAGACGGTGTGGGCGCGGTTGCCGGGGGGAGGGAAGGAGGCCCTCGACGGCATCCAGGCGTACGCCGGGGAGCGGGTGCATGAGCGGGGGTTGCGGGTGGCGGGGATACTCGCGCCGGAGGCCACGGGGGTGGGGGCGGGGGCGGGGAGCGCTGGGGTGGCTGGGGCGTCGGCGGCTAGCGGGGCCTTGATGTCGGGCGGGGTCTCCATGCCGAGCGCGGTGTCACCGTCGAGCGGGGGGTCTACGTCGGACGGGGCTGCGGCATCGGACGGGGCTTCGGCAGCGAACGGAGTTTCGGCGCCGACCTCGCCCTCGCCCTCGGCGCCGACCTCGGTTTCTTCGGCGTCGGCGTCGACGACCACCTCGGACTCGGACTCGGACTTGCCTGGGACCTCGACCCCGCCCCCCTCCCCGTCCCGCGTCGAGCAGGACCGGGACTGGCTCAACCGCGGAGCCCTCTCCTTCCTCGCCGAGGCGTCCGACCTGCTCGCCGGGCAGCTCGACGAGAACCTGGTCGCCGCGCTGGCCGGTCAGCTGATCGTGCCGCGGCTGGCCGACTGGTGCGCGGTGTGGCTGGAGGACGAGGTCGCCGGGCGCTGGGGCTCTCCCCGCCCGGGTGAGGCCGAGGCGGGCGGAGGCTGGGGCGACAGCGGTGCTCCGGGGCCCCGACTGGCCCGGGTGTGGCACAGCAGCGAGAGCCGTATCGAGGACCTGAAGCGGGTGCTGGAGAAGGAACCGCCGCGACTGCCTGGCGGCCCGGACCGCCTGGGCCCGACCCCCTTCCCTTGGCCGACCGAGGCCCTCGGCGCGCATGGCTCTGGTCCTGGGTCCCCGCATGGTTCCGGTCCCGGCTCCGTGCATGGCTCTGGTCCTGGCTCCCCGCATGGTTCCGGTCCCGGCTCCCCGCATGGCTCTGGTCCTGGCTCCCCGCACGGTTCCGGTCCTGGCTCCCCGCATGGCTCCGGCCCCAGCTCCCCACAAGGCTCCGGTTCTGGCTCCCCGCAGGGCTCCGGTCCCAGCTCCCTGCACGGCTCCGGTCCCAGCTCCCCGCACGGCTCTGGCCCCGGCTCCCCGCACGGTTCCGGCCCCGCCTCCCCGCATGGCTCTGGCCCCAGCTCCGCGCAAGGCTCCGGCCCCGGCTCCCCGCAAGGCTCCGGCCTCAGCTCCCCGCAGGGGTCCGCGCTTGCCTACCGCCTAACCGCCGGTGGCCGTCCGCTGGGCACCCTCGTCATCGGGCGGGCCGGGGTGAGCGCCTTCCCCGACGAGATCACCGGGCTCGTCGAGGACCTCAGCCGCCGGGTCGCGCTCGCCATCGGTGCCGCCCGCCAGTACGCGCGCCAGGCCACCATCAGCGCGGTGCTCCAGCGCGGGCTGCTGCCGGGCGCGGTCGCCGAGATCCCCGGTGTGCGCAGCGCCCTGGTGTACGAGCCGTGCGACAAGGGCGGGCCCAGCGGCGACTTCTACGACCTCTTCCCGGCCGGCGACGGCCGCTGGTGCTTCGCCGTCGGTGACGTGCAGGGCAAGGGCCCCGAGGCCGCCGTGGTGATCGGGCTGGCCCGCCCCTGGCTCCGGCTGCTGGCCCGCGAGGGCTACCGGGTCGCCGACGTCCTCGACCGCCTCAACCAGCTGCTCCTCGACGACGCGACGGAGGCCGCGGACGCGGCGGCGCGGGCGCTGGCCTCCGCGGGCGGACGCCCCCCGCACCCCGGCGAGGGCCCGCAGACCCGCTTCCTGTCCCTCCTCTACGGCGAGCTCGTGCCCTTCGACGGCGGAGTGCGCTGCACCCTCGCCTCCGCGGGCCACCCGCTGCCGCTGCTGCTCGGGGCGGGCGGTGAGGTCCGTACGGCAGCCCGCCCGCAGACCCTGCTCGGGGTCGTCGAGGACGAGACGTACACCAGCGAGACCTTCGAGCTGCGGCCCGGCGACAGCCTGCTGTGCGTGACCGACGGGGTGACCGAGCGGCGCAGCGGCAGCCGCCAGTTCGACGACGAGGACGGGCTCGCGGACGCCCTCGCCGGCTGCGCGGGCCTCGACGCCGAGCTGATCGCGGAGCGGATCAAACGGCTGGTGCACGAGTTCGGGGCGCGACCGCCGGAGGACGATCTGGCGCTGCTGGTGTTGCAGGCGGAGTAGGTCCCCGGCGGGGTGCTGGACAATGGAGGACATGCCCTCCGCACTCCCCGACGGCGAACCCGTCCCCGACGACGGCTCGCTCCCCGCGTCCGCGCTCACCGGCGCCGCCGACCGCCCCCTCGGCTTCTACCTGCACGTCCCGTACTGCGCGACCCGCTGCGGCTACTGCGACTTCAACACCTACACCGCGACCGAGCTGCGCGGCACGGGCGGGGTGCTGGCCTCCCGCGACAACTACGCCGACACCCTGATCGACGAGATCAGGCTGGCCCGGAAGGTGCTGGGCGACGACCCGCGGCCCGTGCGGACGGTGTTCGTCGGGGGCGGTACGCCGACGCTGCTGGCCGCCGGGGATCTCGTACGGATGCTCGCGGCGATCCGTGACGAGTTCGGGCTGGCGGAGGACGCGGAGGTCACCACCGAGGCGAACCCGGAGTCCGTCGACCCGGCGTACCTGTCCGCGCTGCGCGAGGGCGGCTTCAACCGGGTGTCCTTCGGGATGCAGAGCGCCAGGCAGCACGTACTGAAGGTGCTGGACCGCACGCACACGCCGGGGCGGCCCGAGGCGTGCGTCTCGGAGGCCCGGGCGGCGGGGTTCGACCATGTCAACCTCGATCTGATCTACGGCACCCCCGGTGAGTCCGACGACGACTGGCGGGCCTCGCTGGAGGCGGCGATCGGGGCCGGTCCCGACCATGTGTCGGCGTACGCGCTGATCGTGGAGGAGGGGACGCAGCTGGCGCGGCGGATCCGGCGGGGCGAGGTGCCGATGACCGACGACGACGTGCACGCGGATCGCTATCTGATCGCCGAGTCCGTGCTCTCGGGGGCCGGGTTCGACTGGTACGAGGTGTCCAACTGGGCCACGTCGGACGCGGGGCGCTGCCTGCACAACGAGCTGTACTGGCGGGGCGCCGACTGGTGGGGCGCGGGCCCCGGAGCACACTCGCACGTGGGTGGGGTGCGGTGGTGGAACGTCAAGCACCCGGGCGCGTATGCAGCGGCGCTGGCCTCCGGCAGGTCCCCGGGTGCCGGACGCGAGCTGCTCTCGCAGGAGGACCGGCGGGTGGAACGGATCCTGCTAGAGCTGCGGCTGCGGGAGGGGGTGCCGCTCGGCCTTCTGCGCGAGGAAGGGCTGGCTGCTTCTCGCCGTGCGCTGGGGGAGGGGCTGCTGGAGACCGGGCCGTACGAGGAGGGGCGGGCTGTATTGACGCTTCGGGGGCGGTTGCTGGCGGATGCGGTGGTGAGGGACCTGGTGGACTGAGGCCCACGGGGGTGGGGGCTCTGTCGTCCGGCGGATGCGGGTGCGTTGTGGCTGGTCGCGCAGTTCCCCGCGCCCCTGAGTAGGTTGCGCTGCCGTCAGCGACAGGCCGACCTAGCTGCGCCCGCCCAAGGGGCGCGGGGAACTGCGCGACCAGCCCCCACCGGCCCGCAGACGCACGACCACCCGCTTGCTCACGGCGCCGTGACGAAGTCGATCAGTTCCTCCACTCTTCCCAGAAGCTCCGGCTCCAGGTCCTTGTACGAGTTCACTCGCTTCAGGATCGCCTGCCAGACCGCGCCCGTGTTCTCCGGTGGCCAGCCCAGGGCCTTGCAGACGCCCGTCTTCCAGTCCTGGCCGTGCGGGACCCGGGGCCACGCCTCGATGCCCAGGGACGACGGCTTCACCGCCTCCCAGATGTCGATGTACGGGTGGCCCACGACCAGGGCGTGGTCGCTGGTCACCGACGCGGCGATCCGGGACTCCTTGCTGCCCGGCACCAGGTGGTCCACCAGGACGCCGAGGCGCGCGTCCGGGCCCGGCGCGAAGTCGGCCACGATCGCCGGGAGGTCGTCCACGCCCTCCAGGTACTCCACGACCACGCCCTCGATGCGCAGGTCGTCGCCCCAGACCTTCTCGACCAGTTCCGCGTCATGGCGGCCCTCGACGTAGATACGGCCGGCGCGGGCCACGCGTGCGCGTGCGCCGGGCACGGCCACCGAGCCGGAAGCGGTCCGGGACGGTCGTACGGGAGCCGCGGCCGCGGGTCTGACCAGGGTCACCACCCGGCCCTCCAGCAGGAAACCGCGGGGCTCCAGCGGGAACACCCGGTGCTTGCCGAAGCGGTCCTCCAGGGTCACCGTGCCGGCCTCGCAGCGGATCACCGCGCCACAGAACCCGGTGCCGGGCTCCTCGACCACCAGACCGGGCTCGGCCGGGATCTCCGGTACCGGCTTCGGCTTCTTCCACGGAGGGGTCAGGTCGGCGGAGTACTGGCGCATTCGGATGACGATAGGAGAAGCCCGCCGCCGGCTAGCGCGACACGCCGAAGTTTCTCGCCAGGGCGTCCCGTTGACGTCGTACGAACGCCGCGTCCACCACCGCTCCGTGACCGGGCACGTACAGCGCGTCCTCCCCGCCCAGGCCGAGGAGGCGGTCCAGCGCGGCCGGCCAGTGCTGCGGTACGGCGTCCGGGCCCGCCTGCGGTGCGCCGGACTCCTCGACCAGGTCGCCGCAGAAGACCACCTCGGGGGAGCCGGGGACGAGGACGGCGAGATCGTGGGCCGTGTGGCCGGGGCCGACGTTCGCCAGCAGGACCTGGCGGCCGTCGCCCAGGTCGAGCGTCCACTCGCCGGAGACTTGATGCCGGGGAGAGACGAGGGCATCCACGGCCTCGTCGGCCACCGACGGCTCCAGGCCGTTGCGCACCGCGTCCGCCCGCAGTTCCGCGCGGCCCAGGCGCCCCGCCAGCACCGTCTCCACGCCCACCGCGCCGAACACCTCCGCGCCCGCGAACGCCGCCGCCCCGAAGACATGGTCGAAGTGGGGGTGCGTCAGCGCGAGATGGGTCACACGGTGGCCGGCCAGTTCCTCGGCCTCGGCGCGCAGCCGCGCGCCCTCCGCGAGACCGGAGCCCGCGTCGATCAGGAGGGCCGTGCCCGCGCCGATCACCAGGCCCGCCGTACAGTCCCAGCCGGGCAGCCGGCACCGACCCACACCGGTCGCGACCCGCTCCCACCCGAGCTCTTCCCAAGTCACCGTCATACCGCGACGCTAACGGCAGGAACCCGCCCCGCAGGACCGACCTTGCCCTGGGAGTACCCCACCGCCGTACACTGGCCCGGGGAGCGCTGGCACTCGGACGGACAGAGTGCCAGGCGAGACGCCAAGGGACGCATTCTGGAGGTGTGCGCGATGCTGAGTGAACGCAGGCTTCAGGTGTTGCGCGCCATCGTCCAGGACTACGTCGGCACCGAGGAGCCGGTCGGGTCGAAGGCCCTGACCGAGCGGCACAACCTCGGAGTCTCCCCGGCGACCGTCCGCAATGACATGGCGGCCCTGGAGGACGAGGGGTTCATCGCCCAGCCGCACACCAGCGCCGGGCGGATCCCAACCGACAAGGGGTACCGCCTCTTCGTCGACAAGCTCGCGGGCGTCAAGCCGATGACCGCGCCCGAGCGGCGCGCGATCCAGAACTTCCTCGACGGCGCCGTCGACCTCGACGACGTGGTGGCGCGGACCGTACGGCTGCTCGCGCAGCTCACCCGGCAGGTCGCCGTCGTGCAGTACCCCTCCCTCACCCGGTCCACCGTCCGGCACGTCGAGCTGCTCTCGCTCGCGCCCGCGCGCCTGATGCTCGTGCTGATCACGGACACCGGCCGGGTCGAGCAGCGGCTGGTCGACTGCCCGGCGCCCTTCGGGGAGGCCTCGCTCGCCGATCTGCGGGCGCGGCTCAACAGCCGGGTCGCGGGACGCCGGTTCACCGATGTGCCCAGACTGGTCGAGGACCTGCCCGAGGGCTTCGACGTCGAGGATCGGGGTACGGTCGCGACAGTGCTCTCCACTCTCCTGGAGACACTCGTCGAGGAGAACGAGGAGCGGCTGATGATCGGCGGCACCGCCAATCTCACTCGCTTCGGACATGACTTTCCCCTCACCATCCGGCCCGTCCTGGAGGCCCTGGAGGAGCAGGTCGTCCTCCTCAAACTCCTTGGCGAGGCCGGGGATTCGGGCATGACCGTCCGTATCGGTCATGAGAACGCCTACGAGGGACTCAACTCCACTTCCGTGGTGTCGGTCGGCTACGGTTCGGGCGGCGAGGCAGTCGCCAAGCTCGGCGTGGTCGGACCGACCCGCATGGATTACCCGGGAACGATGGGAGCGGTACGCGCAGTGGCACGGTACGTCGGACAGATCCTGGCGGAGTCGTAAGTGGCCACGGACTACTACGCCGTTCTCGGCGTGCGCCGCGACGCGTCGCAGGATGAGATCAAGAAGGCGTTCCGCCGGCTCGCGCGCGAGCTGCACCCGGACGTCAACCCGGATCCGAAGACCCAGGAGCGGTTCAAGGAGATCAACGCCGCCTACGAGGTGCTCTCGGACCCGCAGAAGAAGCAGGTCTACGACCTCGGCGGCGACCCGCTCTCGCAGGCCGGCGGCGGTGGCGCGGGCGGCTTCGGGGCCGGTGGGTTCGGGAACTTCTCGGACATCATGGACGCGTTCTTCGGTACGGCCTCGCAGCGGGGGCCGCGCTCGCGGACCCGGCGCGGCCAGGACGCGATGATCCGGCTGGAGATCGAGCTCGACGAGGCGGCCTTCGGCACCACGAAGGACATCCAGGTCGACACGGCGATCGTCTGCTCCACCTGTAGTGGTGAGGGTGCGGCGCCGGGGACCTCCGCGCAGACCTGTGACATGTGCCGTGGTCGCGGTGAGGTGTCGCAGGTGACGCGGTCCTTCCTGGGCCAGGTCATGACTTCGCGTCCGTGCCCGCAGTGCCAGGGCTTCGGCACCGTCGTCCCGACCCCGTGCCCGGAGTGCGCGGGCGACGGCCGGGTGCGCTCGCGCCGCACGCTGACCGTGAAAATCCCGGCCGGTGTGGACAACGGCACCCGGATCCAGCTCGCGGGCGAGGGCGAGGTCGGTCCCGGTGGTGGGCCCGCCGGTGACCTCTACGTCGAGATCCACGAGCTGCCGCACGCGATGTTCCAGCGGCGCGGGGACGACCTGCACTGCACGGTCACCATCCCGATGACGGCGGCCTCCCTCGGGACCAAGGTCCCGCTGGAGACGCTGGACGGCTTGGAGGAGGTCGACATCCGGCCCGGCACCCAGTCCGGCCAGTCGATCCCGCTGCACGGCCGGGGCGTCACGCACCTGCGCGGCGGCGGCCGGGGCGACCTCATCGTCCACGTCGAGGTCCAGACCCCGACGAAGCTGGACCCGGAACAGGAGCGCCTGCTGCGCGAGCTGGCCAAGCTGCGGGGCGAGGAGCGGCCTACGGGGCAGTTCCAACCGGGGCAGCAGGGGCTGTTCTCTCGGTTGAAGGACGCCTTCAACGGGCGTACCTGAGTCGGGGGAAGGTCGGATTCGGACTTGTTCGGAGGACGTGACAACATGCCGTCATGTCCTCCGCACTGACCGATCTCTTCCCTCATCCGATCGTGCAGGCGCCCATGGCGGGCGGCGTCTCCGTGCCGCGGCTCGCCGCCGCCGTCGCCGATGCGGGCGGGCTCGGGTTCCTGGCCGCCGGGTACAAGACGGCCGACGGGATGTACCAGGAGATCAAGCAGCTGCGCGGGCTGACCGGGCGGCCCTTCGGCGTCAACCTCTTCATGCCGCAGCCGGAGTACGCCGACCCCGCCGCCGTCGAGGTCTACGCCCACCAGCTCGCCGGCGAGGCGGGCTGGTACGACACCGAGCTCGGCGACCCCGACAGCGGACGGGACGACGGCTACGACGCCAAGCTCGCCGTACTCCTCGACAACCCGGTCCCGGTGGCCTCCTTCCACTTCGGCATCCCGAGCGCCGAGGCCCTGGAGTCGCTGCGCCGGGCCGGCACCTTCACCCTGGTCACCGCGACCACCCCGGAGGAGGCCCTCGCCGTCCAGTACGCGGGCGCCGACGCCGTGATCGCACAGGGCGTGGAGGCCGGCGGTCACCAGGGCACCCACCGGGACATCCCCGAGCAGGACGGCTCCGGCCTCGGACTGCTCTCTCTGGTCGCGCAGATCCGCGAGACCGTGACCATCCCGATCGTCGCCGCCGGCGGCATCATGCGCGGCAGCCAGATCGCCGCCGTCCTCGCCGCGGGCGCGAGCGCGGCCCAGCTCGGCACGGCGTTCCTCGCCACCCACGAGTCCGGCGCCCACGACCTGCACAAGCAGGCGCTGACCAACCCCCTCTACGTCCGCACCGAGTTGACCCGGGCCTTCTCCGGCCGCCCCGCCCGTGGCCTGGTCAACCGCTTCCTGCGCGAGCACGGGCCCTACGCGCCCGCCGCCTACCCCGAGGTCCACCACCTCACCGCGCCGCTCAGGAAGGCCGCCGCCAAGGCCAAGGACCCGCAGGGCATGGCGCTGTGGGCGGGACAGGGGCACCGCATGGCCCGCGATCTGCCGGCGGGCCGGCTGGTGGAGCTCCTCGCGGCCGAACTCGCCGACGCGCAGACAGCGTTGTCGGCCAAGGGAGGTCTGCGATGACCGCTCCGGTGTTCGTCGTCGACCACCTCGACACGGGCGGCGGCGAGTACGTCCTCGACGGCCCCGAGGGCCGGCACGCCGTCTCCGTGAAGCGGCTCCAGCCCGGCGAGGAGGTCGTCCTCACCGACGGCGCCGGGCGCTACGCCGTGTGCCGGGTGATCGCCGCCGAGGGCAAGGACCGGCTGGTCGTCCAGCCGGCCTCGGTCGCCGAGGAACCGGAGCCGACGCCCCGTATCACCGTCGTCCAGGCCCTGCCCAAGGGGGACCGGGGCGAACTCGCCGTCGAGACCATGACCGAGGTCGGGGTCGACGCCATCGTGCCGTGGCAGGCGGCCCGTTGCATCACCCAGTGGCGGGGCGACCGGGGTCTGAAGGCGCTCGCCAAGTGGCGGGCCACCGCGCGGGAGGCCGGCAAGCAGTCCCGGCGGGTCCGCTTCCCGGAGGTCGCGGACGCGGCGAGCACCAAACAGGTTGCCGCACTTCTCGCCAAAGCCGACTTCGCCGCGGTGCTGCACTCCGACTTCGAGCGCGGCAGCGCGCCGCTGGCCACCGCCGAACTGCCCGCCGAGGGCGAGATCGTGCTGGTCGTCGGCCCCGAAGGAGGAGTCGCCAAGGACGAGTTGGCGCTCTTCGAGGAGGCGGGTGCGCGCCCCTACGTCCTCGGACCCACCGTGCTGCGCACCTCGACCGCCGGCACCGCGGCGACCGCCCTCCTCCTCGGCCGCACCGGCCGCTGGTCCTGACCTCCTGGAGGACGGCTGTCACGCAGCCCGTCCGGCGTTCGAGGACGAGGCCTTTCGGGCCGAAGCGGGGGCCGGGGGGCGGCAGCCCCCTGCGGCGGTCACGTCACCGCAGGGACGTTCGCAACCGGCGCGCCCAATGACCGTATGCGCCCTACCGCCGGACGGCACGCAGTGGCAGTCTGCCCTTCATGGTGGCGTTGAGGCGGAAAGTGCGTCGGCCGCGCGGGGTGCGAGTGGCGGGTGTGGTCGGGGGTGTCGTGCTGGTCGTGGGTGGAGTTGCCGCCTGTGATCCGACCGGTGTGGTCAGTTCGGCGACCGTCTCCTACACCACCGACCAGTTGGTCACCAAGGAGCTCAACCGGCAGAAGGCCGACGTGAGTTGGCTGACCTGTACGGCCTCGTACGACAACGGTGACCGGACGCCGAGCGCCAGTGTGAACACCGTCGCCACCGTCGACTGCGACGGGAAGACGCAGGACGGCAAGGACATCACCGTCAAGGGGAAGGTGACCCGGACCGTCAGCGGGGCGTGTGTGCGCGGGGACCTGACCGCCACCGTGGGCGGCAAGCAGTGGTTCCGGGTCCAGGGGCTCGGGGACTGCGACGCGACCCCCACCCCGCCCGTCAACAACCCCCAGCAGCCCGGCCCCACCGTCACCGTGACCGTCACCAAGACCATCTGGTGCCAGCGGGACCCGCAGTGCTGGCCCGACGGCAAGTGATCGAAACCCCTGTGCACGGCGACCGCGCGTGCATAGGGTGATCGGGTGACACAGCCTGCGACGTCTGCATATCTTCGGTTTCCGCATCTGCAGGGCGACTTGGTGGCCTTCACCGCCGAGGACGACGTGTGGCTCGCGCCCCTCGACGGCGGACGCGCCTGGCGGGTCAGCGCGGACAACGTCCCGGTCACCCACCCCCGCATCTCGCCCGACGGCACGACCGTCGCCTGGACCTCCACCCGCGACGGCGCCCCCGAGGTGCACGTCGCCCCGGCCGACGGCGGACCGACCAGGAGACTGACCCACTGGGGCAGTTCCCGCACCCAGGTGCGCGGCTGGACCCCCGAGGGCGAGGTCCTCGCGATCACCACCCACGGCCAGGCGAGCCTGCGCCGCAGCTGGGCGCACGCCGTCCCGCTCGACGGCGGACCGGGCACCCGGCTGCCGTACGGCCCCGTCGGCCATGTCGCCCACGGGCCGGCCACTGTCCTCCTCTCCGCTCCCATGGGCCGGGAGGCCGCGTGGTGGAAGCGCTACCGGGGCGGCACCGCGGGCAAGCTGTGGATCGACCGCGAGGGCGACGGCGAGTTCGTACGGCTGCACGAGGACCTGGACGGAAACCTGGAGTACCCGGTGTGGGCCGGCGACCGGATCGCCTTCCTCTCCGACCACGAAGGCGTCGGCGCCGTCTACTCCTCCCTCGCCGACGGCTCCGACCTGCGCCGCCACACCCCCCTCGACGGCTACTACGCCCGGCACGCGTCCGGAGACGGCACCCGGGTCGTCTACAGCTCCGCCGGTGAGCTGTGGATCCTCGACGACCTCGACGGCGCCGAACCCCGCCGCCTGGACGTCCGGCTCGGCGGCCAGCGCGCCGACCGGCAGCCGTTCCCGGTCAACGCCGCCCACTGGTTCGGCTCGGCCGCCCCCGACCACACCGCACGCGGCAGCGCGGTCGCCGTGCGCGGAGCCGTGCACTGGGTCACCCACCGCGCCGGACCGGCCCGCGCGCTCGCCGTCGAACCCGGCGTCCGGGCCCGGCTGCCCCGCACCTTCCGCACCGAGGGCGAGGAGTGGGTGGTGTGGGTGACGGACGCGGAGGGCGACGACGCCCTGGAGTTCGCGCCCGCCACCGGACTCGCCCCCGGCGCCACCCCGCGCCGCCTCGCCGCCGGACAGCTCGGCCGGGTCCTCGGCCTCGCGATGGCCCCCGACGGCAGCCGGGCCGCGGTCGCCGCGCACGACGGCCGGGTCCTGCTCGTCGAGCGGGAGACCGGCGAGGTCCGCGAGGTCGACCGCAGCGAGGACGGCGACGTCCGCGGCCTGACCTTCTCGCCCGACTCGGCCTGGCTCGCCTGGTCGCACCCCGGCCCCGGCCCGCTCGCCCAGCTGCGGCTCGCCAACACCACCGACCTCGCGGTCACCGAGGCGACCCCGCTGCGCTTCCAGGACTACGCCCCCGCCTTCACCCTCGACGGCAAGCACCTGGCGTTCCTGTCCAACCGCTCCTTCGACCCGGTCTACGACGAGCACGTCTTCGACCTCGCCTTCGTGGTCGGCGACCGTCCGCACCTGATCACCCTCGCCGCGACCACCCCGTCCCCCTTCGGACCGCAGCGCCACGGCCGGCCCTTCGAGACCCCGGACAAGGACGAAACCCCCGACAGCGAGGGCACCCCGACCACCCGCGTCGACCTGGAGGGCCTCGCCGACCGGATCGTGCCCTTCCCGGTGGAGGCCGGCCGCTACTCCAACCTGCGCGCGGCCAAGGACGGCGTCCTGTGGCTGCGCCACCCCGTCCAGGGCGTCCTCGGCTCCTCCCGGGCCACCCCGGACGACCCCGACCCCAAGACCGACCTTCAGCGCTACGACCTCGCCCAGCAGCGCCTCGAACACCTCGCCACCGACGCCGACCACTTCGCCGTCAGCGGCGACGGCAAGCGGGTGCTGCTGTGGACCGACGGCCGCCTGAAGGTCGTACCGAGCGACCGCCGTGCCTCGAACGACGACGACAGCGACACCAACATCAGCGTCGACCTCGGCCGGATCCACCAGACCGTCGACCCGTCCGCCGAGTGGCGGCAGATGTACGACGAGACCGGCCGCATCATGCGGGACCAGTTCTGGCGGCCCGACATGAGCGGCGTCGACTGGGACGGCGTCCTCGACCGCTACCGCCCCGTCCTGGACCGCCTGGCCACCCACGACGACCTCGTCGACCTGCTGTGGGAGGTGCACGGCGAACTCGGCACCTCCCACGCCTATGTCACCCCGCGCGGCGGCCACGGCCACGGGCCCCGGCAGGGACTCCTCGGCGCGGACATCTCCCGCCACGAGGACGGCACCTGGCGCATCGACCGCATCCTGCCGACCGAGACCTCCGACCCCGCCGCCCGCTCCCCGCTCGCCGCACCCGGAGTCGCGGTCCGCGCCGGGGACGCGATCGTCGCGGTCGGCGGCCACCCGGTCGACCCGGTCACCGGCCCCGGCCCGCTCCTCGTCGGCACGGCCGACAAGCCGATCGAGCTGACCGTCTCCCCGTCCGGCGGGGGCGAGCCCCGGCACGCCGTCGTCGTACCGATCTCCGACGAGGAGCCGCTGCGCTACCACGCCTGGGTCGCCGACCGCCGCGCCTACGTCCACGAGAAGTCGGGGGGACGGCTCGGGTATCTCCACGTCCCCGACATGCAGGCCCCGGGCTGGGCCCAGATCCACCGCGATCTGCGGGTCGAGGTGGCCCGCGAGGGACTCGTGGTGGACGTCCGCGAGAACCGCGGCGGCCACACCTCCCAACTGGTCGTCGAGAAGCTGGCCCGCAGGATCGTCGGCTGGGCGGTGCCGCGCGGCATGCGGCCGTACAGCTATCCGTGGGACGCGCCCAGGGGGCCGGTCGTGGCGGTGGCCAACGAGTTCTCCGGCTCGGACGGCGACATCGTCAACGCGGCGATCAAGGCGCTGGGCATCGGCCCGGTGGTCGGCACCCGCACCTGGGGCGGCGTCATCGGCATTGACAGCCGCTACCGCCTGGTCGACGGCACCCTGATCACCCAGCCGAAGTACGCCTTCTGGCTGGAGGGCTACGAGTGGGGCGTCGAGAACCATGGCGTCGACCCGGACGTGGAGGTCGTCCAGCGGCCGCAGGACTACGCGGCGGGGAGGGACGTACAACTGGACGAGGCGGTGCGGCTGGCTTTGGAGGCGCTGGAGGCCAGTCCTGCGAAGATTCCACCGAGCACGCCTCGTTAAGATGCCTCAGGCCCTCGAAGGAAGGAACAACATGGCTGGGGAACCCCAGGACGACTGCTTGTTCTGCAAGATCGTGGCAGGTCAGATCCCGGCGACCATCGTCCGTGAGACGGACACCACCGTCGCCTTCCGGGACATCAACCCCCAGGCCCCCACCCACGTCCTCGTGATCCCCAAGGCGCACTACGAGAACGCCGCCGCCCTGGCCGCCGCCGCTCCCGAGCTCGCCGCGGACGTCCTGCGGGAGACCCAGGCCGTCGCCGACGACGAGAAGCTGGAGAGCTACCGGACCGTCTTCAACACCGGCAGCGGCGCGGGGCAGACCGTCTGGCACGCCCACGCGCACATCATCGGCGGCCGGGGCCTCCACTGGCCTCCCGGATAACGCCCCATGTCCGTACGTGAGTTGGTCGTCCTCGGCACCGCGAGCCAGGTCCCCACCCGGCACCGCAACCACAACGGCTACCTGCTGCGCTGGGACGGCGAGGGCCTCCTCTTCGACCCCGGCGAGGGCACCCAGCGCCAGATGCTGCGCGCCGGGGTCGCCGCCCACGACCTGAACCGGATCTGCGTCACCCACTTCCATGGCGACCACTCCCTCGGCCTCGCGGGCGTGATCCAGCGCATCAACCTCGACCGGGTCCCGCACCAGGTCACCGCGCACTACCCGAAGTCCGGCCAGCGCTTCTTCGACCGGCTCCGGTACGCGACGGCCTACCGCGAGACGGTCCGGCTCACCGAGGCACCGGTCGCCGAGGACGGGGTGATCGCGCGGACCGGCGGCTACACCCTTCACGCCCGCAGGCTCTCCCACCCCGTCGAGTCCTACGGCTACCTCCTGACCGAACCCGACGGCCGCCGCATGCTCCCCGACCGGCTCGCCGCGCACGGCATCAAGGGCCCCGACGTCGGCCGGATCCAGCGCGAGGGCTCGCTGAACGGCGTCTCGCTCGACGACATCAGCGAGGTCCGCCGGGGCCAGCGGTTCGCGTTCGTCATGGACACCCGCCTCTGCGACGGCGTCCAGGCCCTCGCCGACGGCGCCGACCTGCTCGTCATCGAGTCGACCTTCCTCGACGAGGACGAGCAACTCGCCGTGGAGCACGGTCATCTGACCGCCGGTCAGGCCGCGACGGTCGCCCGGGACGCCGGCGTACGGCATCTCGTGCTGACCCACTTCAGCCAGCGCTACTCGGACCCGGACGAGTTCGAGCGGCAGGCGCGGGCCGCCGGGTACGAGGGCGAGCTGACCGTGGCCCATGACCTGCTGCGGGTACCGGTTCCGAAACGGCGATAAAGCAGCCGTACGATGCTTTGATGTCCCTCCCCAAAGCTGAACTGCACCTGCACATCGAAGGCACCCTGGAGCCTGAGCTGGCTTTCGAGCTGGCCACGCGCAACGGCGTCCCGCTGCCGTACGCCTCCACGGACGAGCTCCGCACGGCGTACGACTTCGAGGACCTCCAGTCCTTTCTGAACCTGTACTACGAGCTCATGGCCGTCCTGCGCACCGAGCGGGACTTCGAGGACCTGGCGAACGCGTATCTCGCCCGGGCCGCGGCGCAGGGGGTGCGGCACGCGGAGATCTTCTTCGACCCGCAGGCGCACATCGCGCGGGGTGTGGAGATGGGGACGGTCGTCGAGGGGCTGTGGCGGGCGCTCGGCCGCAGTGCGGAGACCCACGGGGTCTCCACCCAGCTGATCATGTGCTTCCTGCGGGACGAGTCCGCGGAGTCGGCGCTTGCGACCCTGGAGGCCGCGAAGCCCTACCTCGACCGGATCGTGGGGGTCGGGCTGGACTCCGCGGAGGTGGGGCATCCGCCGGTGAAGTTCCGTGAGGTGTACGAGGTCGCCGCCTCGCTGGGGCTGCGGCGGGTGGCTCACGCGGGGGAGGAGGGGCCGCCGTCGTACATCGTCGAGGCGCTGGACGTGCTCGGGGTGGAGCGGATCGACCACGGGCTGCGGTGTGTGGAGTCGCCGGAGCTGGTGGCTCGTCTGGTGCGGGATCGTGTGCCGCTGACCTTGTGTCCCTTGTCCAACGTGCGGCTTCGGACGGTTGATGTGCTGGGTGATCATCCGTTGCCGGCGATGATGGATGCGGGGCTTTTGTGCACGGTGAACTCTGATGACCCGGCGTATTTCGGGGGGTATGCGGGGGACAACTTCGAGGCGGTGCGGTTGGAGTTGGGCCTGGGGGAGGAGCGGTTGCGGGAGTTGGCCCGGAACTCTTTCCTCGCGGCCTTCTTGGAGCATGATGAGGGGCTGCGGGCTCGGTATCTTGCGGAAGTTGAGGCGTACGTGTTCTGAGGTGCGTTGTCGGGTGCGGGCCGGTGGGGGCTGGTCGCGCAGTTCCCCGCGCCCCTAAAAGCAACAAGCCCTCACGCGGCCGTCGCTTTGTCGTACACCTGGGTTTCCACTGGGATCTCGACGACCGGCAAGGTCCGGCGGCCGGCGCCCAGTGCCACCGCTGTCATCGGCAGCGCGATCAGTAGCAGGACCAGTGCGAGGACCGTGCCCATCGTCGAGAAGCCGGCCTGGGCGGACAGCAGACTGCCGGTCAGGGGACCCGCTGCCGTGCCCAACGACGACGCCGAGCCGACCAGGACCGCCCAGCGGCCTCGGGGGTCCAGGGAGGCCGCCAGGCCGATCACGTACGACAGGACTATCGGGTAGAGGGTGTTCCAGGCGATCTCGCCCGTCGCGAAGGTCGTGAGGTCGGTTGCCGAGGCGCTCAGGGCGATGCAGGCGGCGATGAGCACCGTGCCGCCGCCGATGGGGAGGGCGCGGCCGAGGCGGGGGCCGAGGGCGCCCGCGCCGATGACGCCCAGCAGGCCCGCGCCGAGGGCGATCGCGAAGACCGCGCCGACGGTGGCCTCGGAGAGGTGGGCCTGGGTGAGGCCGATGCGGCCGCTGACGCCCCACAGGGCGTTCTGGGCGAGGGACCAGCAGGGCAGGGTGGCGGCCAGGAGGAGGCCGGCGCGCAGGTGGGGGAGAGGGGTGGGCGGCGTGTCCCGGTTGCGGGCAGGGGCCGTGGCGAGCGGGAGCCGGCCCGTCAGGGGCCAGACCGCGAGCGCGGTGAGGGCGATCGCCGCCAGGGGTTGGCCGTGGCCCTGGCCCAGGTGGGGGACGGTCAGGTAGACGGCGCCGGCCAGGGCGGAGACGCCCAGGAGGCCGGCCGTGGTGGTGCGGTGCGGGTCGGGCTGGGCGGCGATGCCGGTGGCGGCCACCGCCGTCGCCGTACCGGATCCGAAGCCGCCGATCAGGGCGCCCGCGACGACGGCCGGGACGGCGTGGGCCAGGGCGGCGCCGCCGTAGCCGAGGACGGCCAGGGTGAGGCCGACGCGGGCGAGGGCGCGGGGGCCGAGGCGGTCCACGCGGGAGGCGAGCAGGAAGCCCGCCGCCGCCGAACTCAGCAGCAGGGCACTGCCGACGGCGCCCGCCTCGGTGGCGGTGAGCGGGAGCCCCGAGTCGAGTCTGCCGACGGTGGTGGGCAGGAGGTAGGGGGCGAGGTACCCGGCCGTGAACAGGGCGATCAGGGGCCAGGGCAGGGTGGAGCGACGGGCGAACACGGGCGTTCCCAGGGCATGCGAAAGAAAGCGGCTCAAGAAGGGGGTGGGCGCAGGCCGTCGACGGACAGGAACGCGCGAAGAATTTGTATCAAGCACGCGGTTGCGGAGACAGCCCGGGTGGCGTGATGTGGATCACGTTCCGTTTGGGGTGAGAGGCGCCGGGTAGACGAGGGCCTTTTCCGGTGGCTCTAGCGCCAGTTCGGGGCGCCTCCCGCGCCCGGGGCGGTCGCCTCGATCTTGCTCCTGATCTCCCGCATCACCGTGACGATCTGCTGCTCGTGTTCCGGCGTCAGACGGGCGACCGGCACCGAGCAGCTGATCGCGTCCTGGGCGGGGGAGTCGTAGCGCAGGCAGAAGCCGAAGCCGACGATGCCGAGGACGCCCTCCTCGCGGTCGACCGAGTAGCCCCGCGCCCGGACCTCGGCGAGGTCGGCCAGCAGGGAGTCGCGGGTGGTGTGGGAGTTCGGGGTGAGTGCCTCGTACGGCCCCTCGGGGAGCCGTTCGTCGGGCCACTCGGCCAGCAGCGCCTTGCCGAGCGCGCCCACGTGCGCGGGGAGGCGGCGGCCCACCCTGCTGATCGTCCGCAGGTATTCGTGCGACTCGCGCGTCGCCAGGTACGCCACGTCCCGGCCGTCGAGCCGGCCCATGTGGATCGTCTCGCCCAGCGCCTCGGACGCCTCGTCGAGATACGGCCGTACGGCCCGCACGCGCGGGTCGGAGTCCAGGTAGCTCGTGCCGGTGAGCAGGGCGTGGATGCCGATGCCGTACAGGGAGCCGGTGAGGTCCGTGCGGACCCAGCCGCGGGAGATCAGGGTCTGGAGCAGCGCGTACATCGAACTGCGGGGCACGCCCAGCTCGTCCGCGAGCTCCTGGAGCCGGGCCGGGCGGTCGCCGCGCGCGGCCAGCAGTTCGAGCAGCTCGACCGTGCGGGCCGCCGACTTCACCTCGCGGACGCCACCTGTCTCCGACATGGGCCGATCGTAATCGGCCCGCCGAACCCGATGCCGACCCATTGACGTGGCTGGTTCGCCTATCTAATCTTCATCTTCATACGTGAATGACATCTACATGGGGAGATGAGTACGGGTGACCCTCGACCCGGACACGGCCCGACGGCTGCGGGACGGCATGGCACGCGGTGTGCTGTCGTTCCCGCTCACGAGCTTCCACGACGACGGCACCCTCGACCCGGACGGCTTCCGGGCCCATGTCGCGGCCCAGATCGCCACCGCCCCCGGCGCGGTCTTCCCCGCCTGCGGCACCGGCGAGTTCTTCTCGCTGGACGAGGACGAGTACCGCCAGGTCGTCACGATCACGGTCGAGGAGGCCGGCGGCCGGGTGCCCGTCGTCGCCGGGATCGGCTACGGCTGGGCGCAGGCCGTACGCTTCGCCCGGATCGCGGAGGACGCCGGCGCGGACGCGCTCCTCGTGCTCCCGCACTACCTGGTCGCCGCCCCGCAGGACGGCCTCGTCGCACAGCTGGAGCAGATCGCCGCCCGCACCCGGCTGCCGCTCATCGCCTACCAGCGCGGACAGGTCGCCTTCGGCCCGGCCGCGTTCCGCCGGATCACCGCGATCCCCGGGGTCATCGGGCTCAAGGACGGGCACAGCGACCTCGACCGGCTCCAGCGGCTCACCCTCGCCGCCCCCGAGGACTTCCTGTTCTTCAACGGCGCCGCCACCGCCGAGATCCAGGCCCGCGCCTACGCCGCCGTCGGCGTCCCCGCCTACTCCTCGGCCGTCCACGCCTTCGCCCCCGAGATCGCCGACGCCTTCTTCACGGCCCTGCGCGACGGCGACGACGGCACGGTCGACAAGCTGCTGCGCGACTTCTACGTCCCGTTCGTCGAGCTCAGGGACCGGGTGCCCGGGTACGCGGTGTCCCTGGTGAAAGCGGCCGCCCGGCTGCGGGGCCGCCCGGTGGGGCCGGTGCGCGCACCGTTCACCGATCCGACGGCCGCCGATCTCGCGGACCTCCGGCTGCTGCTGACCACCGGACTCGACCTCGTGGGAGCCCAGCTGTGAACCTCACGATCACCGACGTCCGCCTCACGCCGATCCTCGTCGCCGACCCGCCGCTGCTGAACACGCAGGGCGTGCACCAGCCGTACACGCCCCGGCTGATCGTCGAGGTGGAGACCGCGGACGGGGTGACCGGGCTCGGGGAGACGTACGGGGACACCAAGTACCTCGAACTGGCACGGCCGTTCGCGGCGAAGCTGATCGGTCGTCAGGTCAGCGATCTGAACGGGCTGTTCGCGATCGCCGACCAGGTGGCCGTCGACTCCTCCCGGGTCTCCGGGCAGGTCGACGTCGGAGGGCTGCGGGGTGTGCAGACCGCCGACAAGCTTCGCCTTTCCGTGGTCTCCGGATTCGAGGTGGCCTGTCTCGACGCGCTCGGCAAGGCGCTCGGGCTGCCCGTGCACGCGCTGCTCGGGGGCAAGGTGCGCGACGCCGTGGAGTACAGCGCCTACCTCTTCTACAAGTGGGCGTCCCACCCCGAGGGCGTGGCCGCCGAGAAGGACGACTGGGGGGCGGCCGTCGACCCCGCCGGGGTCGTCGCGCAGGCCCGGTTGTTCACCCGGGCGGCCGTCGACCCCGCCGGGGTCGTCGCGCAGGCCCGGTTGTTCACCGAGCGGTACGGGTTCACCTCCTTCAAGCTCAAGGGCGGGGTGTTCCCGCCCGACGAGGAGATCGCGGCGATCCGGGCCCTCGCCGAGGCGTTCCCGGGACATCCGCTGCGACTCGACCCCAACGGGGCGTGGAGCGTGCCGACTTCGCTGAAGGTCGCCCGGGAACTCGGGGACGTCCTGGAGTACCTGGAGGACCCCGCGCTGGGCACGGCGGCGATGGCCGAGGTGTCCGCGGGGACCGAGGTGCCGCTGGCCACCAACATGTGCGTGACCACCTTCGCCGAGATCAAGGAGGCCTTCGCGCGGGACGCGGTGCAGGTGGTGCTCTCGGACCACCACTACTGGGGCGGACTGCGCAACACCCAGCAACTCGCCGCGATCTGCCGGACGTTCGGGGTGGCGGTGTCCATGCACTCCAACACCCACCTGGGGATCAGCCTGGCCGCCATGACCCAGGTCGCCTCCACCGTGCCCGACCTCCACCACGCCTGCGACTCGCACTACCCGTGGCAGTCGGAGGACGTGCTCACCGAGCGGCTGGTGTTCGAGGGCGGGGCCGTGACGGTCTCCGACGCGCCGGGGCTGGGGGTGGAACTCGACCCGGAGAAGCTCCGGTTCCTGCACCGGCGCTGGCTGGACGACGACGGGACGCTGCGGGAGCGTGACGACGCGGCGGCCATGCGGGTGGCCGACGCCGGGTGGGTCACGCCGGAGGTGCCTCGCTGGTAGCGGGCCGGTCCTTACCGTTGGTCCTTGCCGCGGGTCCTCACCGCCGGTCCTTTCCGCGGGCCGAATCGCCCGGGGCCGGGCGGGGCTGACGTGGCGGACGGCTGGTTGTCGGTGCCGTGGTGCAGACTGGGCTGATCGGCACCACGTGCAGGGAGCTCACCGTGATCGCGTCCAACGGGAAGGGACCGTCGTACAAGGCCCAGGTCGACCCCCTGGCCGCAGTGCGCGCAGCCGACGATCCGCCCTGGGACGTCTATCTCACCGGCACCGTCTTCCTCGACATCGTCTTCACCGGACTCGGCTCCGCCCCGGTGCGCGGGACCGAGTCCTGGGCCCGCGGCATGGGGTCAAGCCCCGGCGGTGTCGCGAACATGGCCACCGCCCTGGCCCGGCTCGGGCTGCGCACCTCCCTGGCCGCGGCCTTCGGCGACGACCACTACGGCGAGTACTGCTGGGACGCCCTGGAGCGGGGCGAGGGCATCGACCTCTCGCCGTCCCGCACCGTTCGCGGCTGGCACTCCCCGGTCACCGTCTCCATGGCGTACGAGGGCGAGCGCACCATGGTCTCCCACGGCCACGAACCGCCCCCGGAGGAGCCCGCGCCCGACTGCCCGCCCCGCGCGCGTGCGGCCGTGGCCTCGCTGGAACCGGGCAGACGGGCCCCCTGGATCGCCCAGGCGGCCCGCAAGGGGACCCGTATCTTCGCCGACGTCGGCTGGGACGAGACCGGGGCCTGGGACCTGGCGGGCCTGCCCGACCTCGCGCACTGCGAGGCCTTCCTGCCCAACGCGGAGGAGGCCATGCGGTACACCGGCGCCGGCTGCCCCCGGGAGGCCGCGCACGCCCTCACCGAGCATGTGCCGCTGGCCGTGGTGACCCTGGGCGCGGAGGGCGCGTACGCCGTGGACCGGCGGACCGGGGAGACCGCCGAGGTCCCGGCCATCGAGGTCGAGGCGCTGGACCCGACCGGTGCCGGGGACGTCTTCGTGGCCGGCTTCGTCACCGGCACGCTGGCGGGCTGGCCGCTGGCGGACCGGCTCGCCTTCGCCGGCCTTACCGCCGCGCTCTCCGTCCAGGAGTTCGGCGGCTCCCTCTCCGCGCCGGGCTGGTCCGAGATCGGCGCCTGGTGGCGCAGGGTCCAGTCCGTCGACACCCAGGACCCCACGGCCCTGCGCCGCTACGCCTTCCTGGCCGGCCTGGTCCCGGAGGAGGAGACCCCGGCCTGGCCCCTGCGCAGGGCGGTACCGACGATCGGGTTCGGGAGGTCGGCGTGATGGCCGGGGTGGGTGTGGCTTCGGTGGCGGAGTGACGTCGTGGGCGGGTGTGGCTTTGGTGGCGGCGTGATTTCCCGGGGTGGGTGTGGCTTGGTGGCGGCGTGGGCCCAGGTCGGCGTGAGCCCGGGCCGACGTAAGCCCGGGCCGAGGTGAGTCCAGGCCGACGTAAGCCCGGGCCGGCGTGAGCCCAGGCCGGCGTGAGCCCAGGCCGGCGTGAGCCCAGGTCGGCGTGGAGTTCCGGTCGGGTGTGGGTTGCCGGCCGGCGGGAGTTCCGGTCGGTGTGGCCTCAGAGGCCCGCGGCGCGCTCCAGCACCGCGACCACCTCGTCCCGCACCACCTCGCGGGCCTCGGCCCGCAGCGCCGCGATCGTCGTACCGCTCAACGCGTCGAGCACGCTCTCCGCGCCCGCTGAGCAGGGCACGCTCTCGCTGAGGAACTCGTAGCCGTCGCGGACGGCGACGCGCAGCACCCGGCCGCCTTCCCCGGTCGCGTGCACGGCCGTGGCGACGACCAGCGGCGGCGGGCCGCCCGGGGCCTCGGTCACCTTGCGGTAGCCGCTGACCAGGGGTTCGTCCCAGTGCAGGCTCAGCAGCAGCGGCTTCTTGGCGAGCAGTTCGGCGAGGTCCGTCTCGAACGGCCCCTCCGCCGCCAGCACCCGCGCGCGGGCGTCCAGGACGAGCGCCGCGGGCAGCAGACAGCGCAGGGTGCTGCCGACGACGTTGCCGCCGACCGTGGCGGTCCGCCGCACGGCCCCCGTGCCGATCCCGGACGCGGCCCGGCGCAGCACCTCCGGCACCCGCTCGTCGATCCGGTGCAGCAGCACGGCCGCGCCCAGTTCCCGCGCGCCCAGGACGTTCGCCTCCGGCACCTCGCGCAGCGACACCGCCAGCTCGGGGAAACCGTCGCGTTGCCAGGCGGCCCACACGAGGGTGGCACCGCCGACGGGTATCGCCCCGTCGGTCAGACACTCCTGTGCCTCGGGCAGGGAGGTGGGCAGACGCAACAGCACGGGCTTCCCGCTTTCTCCATGGGCCTTCGCCACCGTCTTCGAACACGCGTGGCAGCGAGCGCATTCTCCCCAGGGCCCGGGGGGAGCATGCAGGGCTCACCGCGGCAAGGAGGGCGCCCTCGCCGTCGAAAAGCCCTACGGCGTTGTCAGTGCACCGTCGTACTCTTGAAACCGTGAGGCCGCCTTCCGATGCGGCCGTGACGAGGAGGAACCGCAGGCCTTCAGCGCCGGCCCATGACTCAGACACCCACAGGTCACAGCCCCGCGCAGGGGCAGGCGAGAGCACAGTTCACCGTCCCCGCCCAGCACCCCATGGTCTCGGTACTGGGGTCCGGCGATTCGCTCCTGCGCGTGATCGAGAAGGCCTTCCCGGCGGCCGACATCCATGTCCGGGGCAATGAGATCAGCGCGACCGGCGCGGCGGCGGACGTCGCCCTCGTGCAGCGCCTGTTCGACGAGATGATGCTGGTGCTCCGCACCGGACAGCCGATGACGGAGGACGCAGTGGAACGCTCGATCGCCATGCTGCGAGCGAGCGAGAACGGGACGAGCGACGGCCAGGAGACCCCGGCCGAGGTGCTCACACAGAACATCCTGTCCTCGCGCGGCCGCACCATCCGCCCCAAGACCCTCAACCAGAAGCGGTACGTCGACGCGATCGACAAGCACACGATCGTCTTCGGCATCGGCCCCGCGGGCACCGGCAAGACCTACCTGGCCATGGCCAAGGCGGTCCAGGCCCTCCAGTCCAAGCAGGTCAACCGCATCATCCTGACCCGCCCGGCGGTGGAGGCGGGAGAGCGCCTGGGCTTCCTGCCCGGCACGCTGTACGAGAAGATCGACCCCTACCTGCGCCCGCTGTACGACGCCCTGCACGACATGCTGGACCCGGACTCGATCCCGCGGCTGATGGCGGCGGGCACCATCGAGGTCGCGCCGCTGGCGTACATGCGCGGTCGCACCCTCAATGACGCCTTCATCATTCTCGACGAGGCCCAGAACACCTCGCCCGAGCAGATGAAGATGTTCCTCACCCGGCTCGGTTTCGACTCGAAGATCGTGATCACCGGTGACGTGACGCAGGTCGACCTGCCCAACGGCACCAAGTCGGGGCTGCGGCAGGTGCAGGACATCCTGGAGGGTGTGGAGGACGTGCACTTCTCCCGGCTGTCCTCCCAGGACGTCGTACGGCACAAGCTGGTCGGCCGTATCGTCGACGCGTACGAGAAGTACGACACCGAGAACGGTACGGAGAACGGCACCCACAAGGGCGGCCGGAACAAGCGGAAGTAGACAAGCCAGCACCATGTCGATCGACGTCAACAACGAGTCCGGAACCGAGGTCGACGAGCAGGCGATCCTCGACATCGCCCGCTACGCGCTCGCGCGGATGCGCATCCACCCGCTCTCCGAGCTCTCGGTGATCGTCGTGGACGAAGATGCCATGGAGCAGCTGCACATCCAGTGGATGGACCTGCCGGGGCCCACCGACGTCATGTCCTTCCCGATGGACGAGCTCAGGCCGCCCAGCAAGGACGACGACGAGCCCCCGCAGGGCCTCCTCGGCGACATCGTGCTCTGCCCCGAGGTCGCCAAGAAGCAGGGCGAGGAGGCCGAGACGCAGCACTCCATGGACGAGGAGCTCCAGCTCCTCACCGTCCACGGCGTGCTGCACCTGCTCGGCTACGACCACGAGGAGCCGGACGAGAAGGCCGAGATGTTCGGCCTCCAGGCGGCCATCGTCGACGGGTGGAGGCAGGAGAAGGGGCTGACCGGTCCGTCTCCCGCGCCGACCGTCTCATGAGCCTGCCCCTCGTCGCCGGCGCGATCGCCCTGGTCGTCGTCGCGTGGCTCGCCGCCTGCGCGGAGGCGGGCCTCGCGCGCGTCTCCAGCTTCCGCGCCGAGGAAGCCGTACGGAACGGGCGCCGGGGCAGTGCCAAGCTCGCCCAGGTCGCCGCCGACCCGACCCGGTACCTGAATCTGGCGCTGCTGCTGCGGGTCGCCTGCGAGATGGCGGCGGCCGCGCTGGTCACCTACGCCTGCCTCCAGCAGTTCCCGGGCACCACCCGGGCCCTGCTGGTCGCGATCGGCGTCATGGTGCTGGTGTCGTACGTCGCCGTCGGGGTCTCCCCTCGCACCATCGGGCGTCAGCATCCGCTCAACACGGCGACCGCGGCGGCGTACATCCTGGTCCCGCTGGCCCGGGTCATGGGCCCGATCCCCTCGCTGCTGATCCTCATCGGCAACGCGCTCACCCCCGGCAAGGGCTTCCGCCGGGGCCCGTTCGCCTCCGAGGCGGAGCTGCGGGCGCTGGTCGACCTCGCCGAGAAGGAGTCGCTGATCGAGGACGAGGAGCGCCGGATGGTGCACTCGGTCTTCGAACTGGGCGACACGCTGGTGCGGGAGGTGATGGTGCCGCGCACGGATCTCGTCGTCATCGAGCGCTACAAGACGATCCGTCAGGCCCTCACCCTCGCCCTGCGTTCCGGCTTCTCACGCATCCCCGTGACCGGGGAGAGCGAGGACGACATCGTCGGGATCGTGTATCTGAAGGATCTGGTCCGCAAGACGCACATCAGCCGGGACGCGGAGAGCGAGCTGGTCTCGACGGCCATGCGGCCCGCCGCCTTCGTGCCGGACACCAAGAACGCCGGCGACCTGCTGCGCGAGATGCAGCAGGACCGCAATCACGTGGCCGTCGTCATCGACGAGTACGGCGGCACCGCGGGCATCGTCACCATCGAGGACATCCTCGAGGAGATCGTCGGCGAGATCACCGACGAGTACGACCGTGAACTCCCGCCGGTGGAGGACCTCGGCGACGACCGCTTCCGGGTCACCGCGCGCCTCGACATCACCGACCTGGGCGAGCTGTACGGGCTGGACGAGTACGACGACGAGGACGTGGAGACCGTGGGCGGCCTGCTCGCGAAGGCGCTGGGCCGGGTGCCCATCGCCGGGGCGTCGAGCGTGGTCGAGCTGCCCGACGGCCGCTCGTTGCGCCTGACGGCGGAGGCCGCCGCCGGCCGCCGGAACAAGATCGTGACGGTGCTGGTGGAGCCGGTGGCCGCCCTCGAACCCGCCGAAGCGGAGAAGGAGTCCGAGTGACCGCCGAGGAACTGCGCGCCCTGTGCCTGTCGTTCAACGCGGCGGTGGAGGACTTCCCGTTCAGCCCGGAGATCTCGGTCTTCAAGGTGCTCGGCAAGATGTTCGCCCTGAGCTGGCTGGACAACCGCCCGCTGACGGTCAACCTCAAGTGCGACCCGGAGGACGCGATCCGGCTCCGCACCGACCACCCGGGGCTGATCATCCCGGGGTACCACATGAACAAGCGTCACTGGAACACCGTCACGGTCGACGGCGAACTCCCCGACCGTCTGGTCCGGGAGCTCGTAGAGGACTCGTACGACCTGGTGGTGGCCGGCCTACCGCGCGCCGAGCGACTGCGCCTCGACCGCCCCTGAGCGAGCCCGCAGCCCCCGCCCTGGACTCCGTCGGCCGGGTGCTGCGGCTCAGCAACGCCGAGCGGCGGCATCCGTACGTCCTCGCCGGACTGAACCTCACCGTCGTCCTGCACACCCCGCTGGACGAGGCGGGCACCGCGGCCAAGCTGGAGTGGCTGGCGTCGGCGGAGGGGCGGCGCGGGGCGATGTATCCGGTGGCGGGGTGACGTACCTCGACGGATCCCGTCGTATCCCGACGGACCCCGACGGACCCCGGCGTACCCCGTGACGAGGTGACCCGGGGTTCGGTTCGTATGCTCCTGTCATGACCGACAACAGCGCGCTTGACCCCGAGGACCGCAAGATCGTGACCCTGGCCCGTTCGGCTCGGGCTCGCAACGGGGTGCCCGAGGGGGCGGCCGTACGGGACGAGACCGGGCGGACGTATGTGGCCGGGACCGTGGCCCTTCCCTCGTTGCGGCTGAGTGCTCTGCGGACCGCGGTGGCGATGGCCGTGGCGTCGGGGGCGAAGTCGCTGGAGGCGGCGGCCGTGGTGACCGAGGCGGAGACCGCCGCGGCGGAGGACCTGGCCGCCGTACGGGATCTCGGCGGCGCCGGGACGCCGGTGCTGGTCGCCTCGCCGGACGGGACGGTACGGCTGACCCTGTCGGCCGGCTGACGCTTTTTCTTCCCTGAACATTCTCTCCCGGTGACGTTTCGCTTTCCGCACCGGGGAATGGGGCCGGGTGATTGTCCTGCGGGGTGGGCACATGTCCCGCTCGGACAGGGGACATTGTCACCCGGCGATGGTGACTGCTGTCCGTAGAACGCTTCGGCGACACCGCCATAGAGTCGCTTTCTGAAATCCCGGGACGACGGGTCCCCGCGATCGGAAAGGCGGCCGATGAAACGCGTGCACCGAACCGAAGTGAAGGCGGAAATCGTAAGGGAACCGGGAGCGAAGGAAACCACCCACCGGAAACTGATCGACACCCCCGACGGCGCCGACCGCTTCGTCCTCACCGAGTTCGAGGTGGCGCCGAACGGTTCCACGCCACCCCACCACCACGACTGGGAGCACGAGATATACGTGCTCGACGGCTCCATGGGCCTCGTCCTGCCCGACCAGGGCCGCACCGAGCAGGTCGGACCGGGCGAGGCCATCTTCATCCCGCGCGGCGAACCGCACGGGTTCGTCACCGGCCCCGGCCAGACCTGCCGCTTCCTCGTCGTCGCCCCGTGCGAACGGCCGCCGGTGCGCAACGTGTTCCTCTCCGAGGACCCCTACGAGTACACGCAACTGCCCGAGTACACGAGCCTCCTGGAGAGCAAGTGACCACAACCCCGGCAGCCGCGGACCTCGACTCCTCCCGGGTCCACTCCGTCCTGACCGCCTACCTCCAGTCCAAGGCCGTGTTCACAGCGATCGACCTCGGCGTCTTCGAGGCCCTGGAGAAGCAGCCCGCCACCCTGACCGAACTGGCCGACGGACTCGGCCTCGAACAGCGCCCCGTCCGCGCCCTGTTGGTCGCGCTCACCGGCCTGGAGCTGGTGCGCGCCGAGGACGGCAGGTACCTCAACACCGAGGAGGCCAGCCGCTATCTGGTGGCCGGCCGCCCCGAGTACATGGGCGGGTTCGCCGCCCACCAGAACTCCCACTTCGGCCACTTCGCCCGGCTCGACGAGGCCGTCCGCAACAACGCCTCGCTCAACCAGCGCGTCCTGAAGCAGGGGTACCGCGACCAGGGCGCCGCCCAGGGCGAGGGCCGCGAGGGCACCGGACGGCTCATCCAGGCCATGCGGGTCAGCTCCCGGCTCCAGGCGGGCAAGCTCGCCGAGGCCGCCCCGCTCGACGGCGTCCGCCATGTCGTCGACCTGGGCTGCGGCTCGGGCGACTACTCCATCGCGCTGGCCGGCCGCCACCCCGAACTGCGGGTGACGGCCCTCGACTACCCGGCCGTGACCGACCTGGCGCGCGCCAACGTGCGGGAGGCCGGACTGGAGGACCGGGTGGAGGTCCGTGCCGCCGACATCATGGCGGACGAGTGGCCGGACAGCGACGCCGTCCTGCTCTCGCACGTGCTCGACGGATACGGCCCCGAGCGCGCCGCGCACCTGGTCCGCCGTATCCACGCGCATCTGCCCGCCGACGGGCTGCTGTTGGTGCACTCCCACATGCCCACCCTGGCCTCCGGTCTCTTCCCCGCGATGTTCGGGCTGATCCTCCTGGTCAACACCGAGGAGGGCGAGGTCCGCGACGTGGACGAGATCCGCGGCTGGGTGGAGGACGCCGGGTTCCGCGGGATCACGACCCGGAACGTGTCCCTGCTCTCCGGCCTGCTCACGGCCACCAGGTAGGCGTCGGCGATGACGGACACACCGTCTCCCGCCGGGGCGCTCGCCCGCTACACCCAGGCCCCCGACCCCGGTTCCCTGCTGGCCCTGAACTTCGGCTTCGCCAGGGCCAGGGCGCTCGGTACGGCGCTGGAACTGGGCGTCTTCAGCGCCCTGGCCCGCGCCCCGCGCACCGCGCCCGAACTCGCCGCGGACCTGGGCTGCGACCCCCGCGGGGTGCGCGATCTGCTCGCCGTGCTGGAGGAGTTCGGGCTGCTGGAGGAGGGCTCCGGGCCGCAGGCTGCGGACGGTGGGCGCCGCCTCGCGCCGACCGAGCTCGCCCGCGCGTATCTCGTCGACGGTGAACCCGGCTGTCTCGGCGGGCACTTCGCGGACGTGCTCGGGCAGTGGGACCGGTGGGCCACGCTGACCTCGGTCGTCCGCACCGGCGAGCGCTCCGGGGACCTCGGTGCGCCGGCCGCGCGCGGACGGAATCCGGGGTTGTTCGGGGGCGCGTTCCCGCTCGCCGTCCGGGTCGCCTTCGACGCGGTGCGCCGGCTGCGGCCGGTCCCGGCGGGCCGGGTGCTGGACCTCGCCTGCGGCGCCGGAGAGTGGGGCATCGCGCTGGCCGCCGCCGACCCCGGAGCCCGGGTCACCGCGCACGACGACCCGGCACTGCTGGCCGAAGCCCGGGCGCGGGCCGAGGAGTTCGGGGTGGGCGGGCAGTTCCGGTTCGTGCCCGCCGACTTCGACGACCCACCGTTCGAGGACGCCGGGTTCGACACCGTCGTCCTCGCGCACGCGGGCCGCTTCGCCGGTCCCACGGAGACGGCACGGCTGCTGAGGGAGGCCGCCCGTGTCCTGCGTCCCGGCGGCACCCTGCTGGTCGCCGACGTCATGCGCCCGGAGCCGGGCGGGCCGTCCCTGAGCCGGCCGATGCTCGCGCTCAGCCTCCTCGTCAACACCGCCGACGGCGCGGTCCTGGCGGTGGACGAATATCGCGCCCTCATGGAAGAAGCCGGTGTCACGGCAAAGGAATGCGTCACACGGGGGCTGGTGACGGCCCAGACAGGTGAAAGGCGATAAACCCATGCGAGAAGTGGTCGTCACCGGGCTCGGAGTGGTCAGCCCGGCCGGAACAGGGAAAGACGTCTTCTGGGACACGGTCTCGGCGGGCAGGAGTGTTACGAAATCCCTTTCCGACATCACGAGTTCCAGCCTTTTCAAGTCCTTCGAATTCGCCTCGGACGCGGTCGCCGAGGTCCCCGACTTCGACGAGCAGCTCCCCGCGCTGCCCCCGGAGGTGCGCCGCCTCGACCGCTACGTCCAGTTCGCCGTCGTGGCGGCCCTCCAGGCCGTGCGGGACGCCGGACTCGAACCCGGCGGCCACGCCCCGGACCGCACCGGCATCTCCCTGTCCACGGCGATCTGCGGCACCCCGAAGATGGAGGAGGAGTTCCTCGCCGTCACCGACGAGGGCCGGCTGCCCATCGACCCCGCCAAGGCCGGCCGCGACCTGTACCTGGCGTCCATGTCGAACACACCCGGGGCCGTGCTGTCGGCGCTGCTCGGCGCGCAGGGCCCCTGTGTGACCCTGTCCACCGGCTGCATCGGCGGCATCGACGCGGTGGGCCACGCCTTCGAGACGATCGCCCACGGCGACGCCGACATCATGATCGCGGGCGCCAGCGAGGCCCCGATCACCCCGGTGACCGTCGCCTCCTTCGAGATCATCAACTGCCTCTCGCGCGCCCACCGGGACCGCCCCGCGGCCGCCTCGCGCCCCTACGACGCCGACCGCGACGGGTTCGTGCTCGGCGAGGGCTGCGGGGTGGTCGTCCTGGAGGAGCGTGAGCACGCGCTGCGCCGGGGCGCCACGCCCTATCTCCGGATCGCCGGGTTCTCGCACAGCTCCAACGCCATCCACATGACCGACCTGCTCTCCGACGGGGCCGACCTGACCCGCGCCATGAGCCAGGCCATCGAGCGCTCCGGGCTGCGCCCCGGCGACATCGACCACGTCAGCTCGCACGGCAGCTCCACCCGGCAGAACGACACCTGCGAGACCAGCGCCCTCAAGCTCGCCCTCGGCGAGCGCGCCCTCCAGGTCCCGGTGAACTCGGCGAAGTCCATGCTCGGCCACGCCCTGGCCGCCGCCAGCGCCATGGAGATCGTGCTGTGCGCCCTCGCCGCGGAGCACTCCTACGTCCACCCCACCGCCAACTACGAGAACCCCGACCCCTCCTGCGACCTCGACTACGTGCCGGGCACCGGGCGCCCCTGGGACGGCGAGGTCATCCTCAAGGACGCCAGCGGCTTCGCGGGGCTGCACGCGGCGATGGTCGCCCGGGCCGAGCGTGCGGGGGCGCTGCGATGAGCGTCGTCGTCACCGGCATCGGCGCCCTGACCCCGGCCGGCACCGGCATCGATCCGCTGTGGGAGGGCGCCCGCGACGGGGTCCCGCACCTCACCGCCATCGACCGCTTCGACGCCTCGGCGTACGCCTGCCCGGTCGCCGGCCAGTCCCCCTTCGACGCGGACGCCGAACTGCCCTCCCGCTTCGTCAAGCGCACCGACCGCTTCACTCACCTCGCCGTGCACGCGGCCCGCCAGGCGCTGGCGGACGCCGGGGTCGTGGTCGGCGAGGACAGCGACCCGGAACGCACCGGGGTCATGGTCGGCAACGTCCTGGGCGGCTGGGAGTTCGCCGAGCGGGAGCTGCGCAAGCTGTGGACCGAGGGTCCGCGGGCCGTCAGCCCCTACCAGGCCACCGCCTGGTTCCCGGCGGCACCGCAGGGCAACATCTGCATCGACCAGGGCATCAGGGGGCCCGCCCGCACCTTCGTCGCCGACCGGGCGAGCGGGGCGTACGCGCTGATCGGCGGCGCCGAGGCGCTGTTGCGCGACCGGGCCGACGTGGTGCTCGCGGGCGGGGTGGAGGCCCCGCTGTCGCCGTACGGCTGGCTCTGCCTGGAGACCAGCGGACTGGTCGCCAAGGCCCGGTCCGTCCTGGCCCCGCACGAGCTGTACCGGCCCTTCGACGCGGGACACGGCGGCAGCGTCTTCGCCGAGGGCTCGGTGTTCCTGGTGCTCGAACGCCGGGAGCACGCCGAGGCCCGCGGCGCCCGGATCCTCGGCGAACTCGCCGGCTGGGGCGTCAGCACCGACGGCTACATGCCGTACTACACGGTCGAACCGACCGGGCAGGTGCTGGCCCGCGCCATGACCACCGCCACCGAGCGGGCCGGGATCACCGGCGGCGACCTGGGCGCGGTCTTCGCGCACGGCTCCGGCATCCCCTTCGAGGACGTCACCGAGGGCTACGCCCTGTACGAGGCGTACGGCGCCGACGCGGGCCGGCTGCCGGTCACCGCGCCCAAGTCCGGCTTCGGGCATCTGCTCGGCGCCGCGGCCCCGGCCGACGTGGCGCTCGCCCTGCGGGCCATGGCGGAGGGCTCGGTGCCGCCCACCGTGAACGTGGACCGTCCGGCACCGGGCATCGACCTGGACGTCGTACGCGAAGGGGCGCGCCGGGATCCCGGGTGGGAGCACACCCTGGTGGTCTCCCGCGGGCTGGGAGGGGTGAACGCGTGTCTGCTGCTGAGGCGTTGATCGCACAGGTCACCGGGGACAGCCCCGCGACGGTGCGGGGGATCGGCATCGACGTGGTCGACGTGGAGCGGCTGCGGGCCATGCTGGAGCGGCGCGGACAGCCCCTGTGCGACCGGCTGTTCACCCCCGCCGAGCAGGCCCTGTGCGAGGGCGGCTCGCCGCGCCACCGGGCCTGCCGGATGGCGGGCCGGATCGCGGCCAAGGAGGCGGTCCGCAAGACCCTCGGCGGCTACGGACAGGGCTGCGGCTGGCTGGACATCGACGTCGGCCGCGCGGACTCGGGACAGCCGGTGCCACGGTTGTCCGGGCGGGCCGAACAGGCCTTCCGGCTGGCCTCGTTCACCGGACTGCATCTGAGCATCACCCACGAGGCGGGCGTCGCCGTGGCGATCGCCGTCGCCGTCTGACCTGAGGAGACAGGGACATCATGGACGTACGGGAACAGGTGGTCGACGTCATGCGCGGGGTCGGGTTCGACGCCGCCGAACTGGCGGACGACCGGCGGCTCGCGGAGGACCTCGACATCGACTCGACCGAACTGGTGGAGATCGTCGTCGCGTTGGAGCAGCACTTCGGGATCGGCATCGACGCCGAGGCCGAGGGCGGGTTCACGGTCTTCGGGGACCTGGTGGAGTGCGTCGGACGACTGCTGTCCGCGGGCAGCACGGTACGGGGGTGACGCGGTGCCGCGCATCGAGAACACCATCGTGATCGGGGCCGACGCCCGGCTGGTCTTCGACCTCACCAACGACATCGAGCGCTGGTCGGAGATCTTCGACGAGTACAGCGGCGCCAAGGTCCTCTCCGAGGAGCGCGAGGGACGCTGGACGGAGATCGTCTTCGAGCTCACCAACGAGGAGGGGGCGAGCTGGCGGTCCTGGCGCATCCTCGATCACCGCGGGCTGGTCGCGGTCGCCGAACGCCGGGATCCGCTCTACCCGTTCCGCTACATGCACCTGCGGTGGAGCTACGAGCCGGTCCCCGAGGGGACGGCGATGACCTGGGTGCAGGACTTCGAGCTCGACGAGAAGTTCCCGGTGCCGCTGGAGACGGTCCTGGAGCGGATGAACACCCACACCCGGCACAACCAGGCCGGCATCAAACGCAAGATCGAGTCCGGAGACGTACGGCCGTGAGGTCCCCGGCGCGGGTCGCGGTGACCGGGTCCATCGCGATGGACCACCTCATGTCGTTCCCCGGCCGCTTCACCGAGCAGCTCGTGCCGGACCAACTGCACACCCTGTCCCTGTCGTTCCTCTCCGACCGGCTGGAGATCCGGCGCGGTGGCGTCGCCGCCAACATCGCCTACGGGCTGGGGCGGCTCGGTGCCGCGCCGGTGCTGGTCGGCGCGGCGGGGGCGGACTTCGCCGACTACCAGGTGTGGCTCAAGCAGCACGGGGTCGACACCGACTCGGTGCTGGTCGTGCCCGGTGAGCACACGGCCCGGTTCGTGTGCACGACGGACGCGGACCACAACCAGATCGCCACGTTCCACGCGGGCGCGATGCGGGCGGCGTACACCATCGCCCTGCGGGACGTGCGCGCACGCGTCGGCGGGCTGGACCTGGTGGTGGTGTCGCCGAACGACCCCGCGGCGATGCTGCGGCACACCGAGGACTGCCGCGGCGGGGGGCTGCCGTTCGTCGCGGACCCCTCGCAGCAGATCACCCGGATGGGCCGGGGCGACGTGCGGTCCCTGCTGGCCGGGGCCCGGCTGCTGTTCACCAACGCCTACGAGTCGGCGCTGCTGCGGGAGTGCACCGGCTGGGACACCGGCCAGGTGCTGGAGCGGGTCGGCGCCTGGGTCACCACGCTCGGCGCGGACGGGGTGCGGCTCGAACGCGCCGGCCACGACCCGGTGGTGGTGCCGGCGGTTCCCGAGGTCGCGGTGGCCGACCCGACGGGCGCGGGGGACGCCCTGCGCGCGGGCCTGCTCGCCGCGCTCACCCACGGCATTCCGCTCATCCCGGCCGCCCGTCTGGGCTGCGCCCTCGCCTCCTTCGCCCTGGAATCCATCGGCACCCAGACCTACGCCCCGCCCGCCCGCGCGGTGGCGACCCGCCTCCGCGAGGTGTACGGGGACCGCACGGCACGGGAACTGGCCTCGGTACTGGGGAGGTCGCGGTGAGCCGGGGACGGCGACCGAAGGCCGGGGGGCCGGTGAAGCGGGGATGGTATCCGAGGGCCGGCGGTCCGGTGGGTGCGGAGCGGCGCCCGGGGACTGGGGACCCTGTCACCCCGCAGCGGCGCCCGGGGACAGGGTCCCCCGGCACCCCGGAGCGGCGTCTTCGCGTGGGGCCGCTGCTGATTCCTCTCGTCGTCGCCGGGGCCGTCCCCCTCGTGCTGGGGCGGTGGCTGTCCGGGCCCCGGCTGCCTCTCGCGGGCTGGCTCTCGGTGGGGGGCGGCGGCGTTCTCGTGGCGGCGGGTGCCTGGATGGTCGCCGATGCCGTCGATCGGGTCTATCTGCGCCAGGCCACACCGCTCGGCGACCGGCCGCCCGAGCGGCTGGTGCGGTCCGGCGGGTACGCGGTGATCAGGAACCCCATGGCCGCCGGGATGACCCTCGTCCTGCTCGGCGAGGCCCTGCTGTGGTCCGCGCCGAGCATCGCCCTGTGGGCCGCGTTCGTGCTGGGCGTCTCCTGGACGGCCGCCCGGCGCGTCGAGGAACCGAGTCTGGCCGAGGCCTTCGGCGAGGAGTACGCCGCCTACCGGCGTGCGGTGCCCGCCTGGACACCCGGCACCCCGGTACGGCACCGACCGCGCACGAACGAGGAGTAGCCGTGTTCGTCGACCTGAGCATCCCCGTCAGCCGCCGGGCCCCCGGCGTCGAGTTCGAGCAGTGGCTCCACCACGACGGCATCCGCCATCTCTCCCGCAGGATCCGGGCGTTGCCCGGCGACAGCCGCCGCGACCGGCTCCGCAACCACCTGCGCTGGCTCACCGGAAGCCGCCGGCTGCGCGAGCGGGACCTGCCGGGCGGCTGCTTCCTGTCCAACGAGTTCTACCGGATGTCCGTCCACCAGGGCACCCACGTCGACGCGCCCTTCCACTACGGCCCCGAGTGCGAGGGACGCCCCGCCAGGAAGATCCTGGACCTGCCCCTGGAGTGGTTCTGCGGACCCGGCGCGGTGCTCGACGTACGCGGCTGCGGGGGCCGGGTGACGGCCGCCGACGTCAAGGAGGCGCTGCGCACGACGGGTGCGGACGTCGGCCCCGGCTCGGTGGTGCTGTTCCGCACGGACTCCGATCTGCGCCTGGGCACCCCCGCGTACTTCACCGAGTCGACCGCCATCAGCCCGGAGGCCGTCGACCACCTCCTCGACCTCGGCGTGAAGGTGCTCGGCACCGACTGCTGGAGCTTCGACGGCCCGGCCCGCCGGATGGTCGAGGACTTCTTCGCCACCCGCGACCCCGAGGCCCTGTGGCCGACCCATCTGCACGGCAGGCAAAGGGAGTTCATCCAGATCGAGGGGCTCGCCGGACTGCGGGCGCTGCCCCGGGGCCCGTTCACCTTCATGGCGTTCCCGATCGCCCTCGCGGACGCCGGCGCGGCCTGGTGCCGGGCGGTGGCCCGAACGGACCCCGAGTGACCCCTCGCGAAGGGCAGCCACATGACGACCCACCCCCGCACCGCCCAGCTCCTCACCCTGTCCGCCCCGACCCCTGAGGCGCTGCGCGAGGCGGCCCGGGAGGCCGCCGCCCGGCTCACCCGGGCCGACGACGCCACCCTGGAGCGGCTGTGCGCCGAGGCCGCGGGAGGGCCGCATTCCAGCCACCGTATGAGCGTCGTGGGCCGGACCCCCGGCGAGCTCGCCGGCCGTCTCCGCGCCCACCTCGCGGGCGAGCCGGTCAAGGAGGTCGCCACAGGTCACGCGGCCCCCGGGCGCACACCGCCGGTCGGTTTCCTGTTCAGCGGCCAGGGCGCCCAGTTCGCCGGCATGGGGCAGGGCCTGTACCGAACGGAGGCGGTGTTCAGGGAGACGTTCGACCGCTGCGCCGAGGCCGCCCGGCCCTTCGTCGCCGTACCGCTGCACGACCTGCTCGACCCCGCCGCCGGTGCCGTGGTGCACCGCCTCGCCCATGCCGCGCTCGGCACGTTCTGCCTGGGCACGGCGCTGGCGGAGCTGTGGCGCAGCTGGGGCGTCGAACCGGCGGCGGTGCTCGGGTTCAGCTTCGGCGAGTACGGTGCCGCCTGCCGCGCGGGCGTCCTCTCGCCCGAGGACGCCGTACGGCTGCTGGGCACGGCCGTCACGTTGGCCGAGCGGGTCACCGACGGCGCGATGGCGGTGGTGGGCCTGGGGGAGCGGGCCGCGCGGGACCTGCTCGCCGACACCGAGCCGTCGGTCGGGATCGCCGCGGTCATCTCACCGCACGAGGTGTCGCTGTCGGGCCGGGCCGAGGCGCTCGCCCGGATCGTGGACCGGCTGACCGCCTCCGGGGTGCGCACCAGCTCCCTGCCGGTGCGGGCGGGGCTGCACTCGCCGCTCCAGGAACCGGCCCTGGCCGAACTGCGGGCAGTGGCCGGCGAGGTCGGCACCCGGGCGCCGCGCATCCCGTACGTCTCCACGGTGACCGGCGCCCAGGTCACCGGGCCGGTGGGACCCGAGCACTGGTGCCGTCACCTGCGGGGCCCGGTGCGGTTCCTGGACGCGCTCCGGGTCCTCGACGCACAAGGCATCCGGATCTCCCTGGAGGTCGGTCCGGGGCGGGCGCTGGCCGGGCTCGGGGCGCGCTGTCTGCCGGGCGGCGGACGGCTGTGGCCGGCCTCGCTGGGCCGCTCCACCGACGGGACCGGCGCGATGCTCTCGGCCCTGGGGCGGCTGCACACGGCCGGGGTGCCGGTGCGCTGGCCCGCGGTCTTTCCCGGGGCCGCGTCCGTGGGATAGGGGCGAGGGCAGCTCTCTATACTGTCCCCGATGGTTGACGAAGAAATCACCCGCTCGGCTCCGGGGCGGCCCCGCAGCGCGGAAGTGTCCCGGGGAATCAATCTGGCCGCACTGGCCCTGTTGCGGGAACGCGGGCCCCAGGGAGTCACCGTGGAAGCGGTGGCCCAGTATTCGGGTTCCGCGAAGACGACCATCTACCGCCGGTACAAGGACCGTTATGAACTCCTGCGGTCGTCGTTGGCGTTCGTCGAGAATATCCCCGAACCCGAAGCGGGGCTTCCGGTACGCGAGAAACTGAACTATTTGCTACGGCAATTCAGGCATGGGTTGGAAGAGGTCGTCGGGCTGCGCGCCCTGGTCGCCCTGTTGCACGGCGACGAGGACCCGGAGTTCACCCGGGCTTTCCGGGAGACCATCCTGCGGCCGCGCCTGGAGACCATCCTCGCCACGCTGCGGGAGGGCGTGGCCGACGGAGAACTGCGGGCCGACGCGGACTACGAGACGGTCGTCAGCATGATGGCGGGCTCGTACATCGCCCGGTACGCGGTCCGGGGCACCCCACCGCCCCCCGACTGGGTGGACTCCGTACTCGACACGATCTGGCCGGCGATCCGCTCCTGAACCGCGAGGCGGGCCCCCGTGCGGTCCGGGCCGCGGGCGATCCCCTCACGCGATGTGCTCCGGGCGCAGGCCCACCCCGATGAAGCGGGCCGTCCAGCGGGTCAGGGACGGGAAGCGGCGGACCAGGCGGGCGGCCAGCGGGCGCTCCACCGTGGAGCGGCGGTCCTTGGGGTACAGGTCGGCCAGCATGTGCACCTGGGCGGTCTGCACCGCCCGCACCGGCAGTTCACGGCGGCGCTGCACCCGGGCCAGCTCGTGCGGGGTGGGGGTGCGTCCGGCGCGCAGGGTGGGTCCGAGCATCCGGGCGGCGGCCACCGCGTCCTGCACGGCGAGGTTGATGCCGACCCCGCCGGCCGGCGACATGGCGTGCGCCGCGTCCCCGATGCACAGCAGTCCCGGCCGGTACCAGGTGCGCAGCCGGTCCACCCGCACGGAGAGCAGCTTCACGTCGTCCCAGTCGCGGATCTCGCGCCCGACCCGGTCGCCGAACGGCGGGTGCACGGAGGCCACGTCGGCCCGGAGCCGGTCCAGGCCCTCCGCCCGTACGGCGTCGTACTGGCCCTGGGGGATGACGTAGGCGATCTGCCAGTAGCTGCCGCGGTCGATGGTGATCAGGACGAAGCCCCGGCCGGTGTGCAGAAAGCTCATGGTCTCCTCGGGGTCGCGGGGGAGGCGGAACCAGAGCACGTCCATCGGGGCCGCGCTGGCCGACACCGGCAGCCCGACGGCCCGCCGCATGGTCGAGTGCCGGCCGTCGGCGGCGAGCACGAGGTCGGACCGGATCTCCAGCGGCCCGTCCGGGGTGTCCGCCCGCACCCCCCGCACCCGGTCGCCCTCCCGGATCACCGAGACCCCCTCGGCCTTCTGGTACAGCCGGAAGCCGGGCAGTTCACCCGCCTTGCGGGCCAGGAAGTCCAGCACGTCCCACTGCGGCATGAACGCGATGTAGGGGAAGGGGCCGCCGATCCGGGAGAAGTCGGCGAAGGTCACCGGACCCGCGGCGGTGCGCACGGTGATGTCGGTGACCTTGGTGTGCGGGATGCGCAGGAACTCCTCCAGGTACCCCAGTTCGTCGATGATCCGCAGGGTCGAGGGGTGCACGGTGTCGCCGCGGAAGTCCCGCAGGAAGTCGCCGTGCTTCTCGAGGACGACCACCTCCACGCCCTGCCGGGCGAGCAGCAGACCCGCCATCATCCCCGCGGGTCCGCCGCCGACGACGACACACCGGGCGGTCTCGGTCTTCATGGAGTGCTCCTGGGGGTCCGGGACCGGTGCGGGGTCAGTGCCCCGCCGCGATCGGCAGGGGGTCGCCGTCGGGTCCGGTCGTGGTGAGGTCGCGGCCGCGGATCAGCGGGATCACGGCGAGCGCGCCGACGAACGCCACCACCGCCGCCACCGTCAGGATCGAGTTGAGTCCGTCGACGAACGCGGTGTGCGCCGCGTCGGTGAAGATCCCCCGCTGCTCCGGGGGCAGCTGGGGCAGTACGGCGCCGATCTGGCCCGAGGCCACGGCGTCGCCCAGTTCGTCCGCCCGCCCCGTCAGCGGGGTGCCGGCGAGGGTCTCGGCGACCGCGTCGCGCACCCGGTGGGCGAAGACCGCTCCCAGGGAGGCGATGCCGAGGGCGATGCCGAGCGAGCGGCAGGTGTTGCTGAGGCCGGAGGCGACACCGACCCGGGCCGGTTCCACCGCGCCCATCGCGGCGGCGACCACGTTGGGGTTGACCACGCCGACGCCGAGCCCGGTGACCAGCTGTCCGGCGAGCAGCGCGGTCCAGTCGTCGGAGGCGTCGAGTCCGCCCATCAGGAGCAGGCCGAGGCCGATGAGGGCGAGGCCCCCGGAGACCAGCCAGCGGGCCGGCAGCAGGGTGCCGGCCCGGGCCGCGACCGCGGAGGCCACGAAGATCGACAGGGTCAGGGGCAGCAGCCGGAGCCCGGCCGCCAGGGGGGCGTGGCCGAGCACGGTCTGGAGGTAGAGCGTCAGGTACAGCAGCAGGGCGAAGGCGGTGGAGCTCATGGCCAGCACGCCGACCGCGGCGCCCGTGGTGGTGACCTTGCGCAGCACGGCCCCCGGCAGGAGGGGGTCCGCGCGGTGCCGTTCGACCAGGACGAACGCGGTCAGCGTGACGGCCGACAGCACGAATCCGCCGACCACCGGGGCGCTGCCCCAGCCCTCCTCGTTGGCGCGCAGCAGGGCGAAGGAGAGGGAGCCCAGCGCGGTGCCGAAGGTGAGGAAGCCGGGCCAGTCGATCCGGCCGGGGTGCTCGGCCCGGGACTCGGCGACCCGGGCGGCGGTGGCGATCAGGGCGAGGACGCCCACGGGGAGGTTCACCAGGAAGATCCACCGCCAGCCGGCCCCCTCGACCAGGACCCCGCCGGCCAGCGGCCCCACGGCGAGCGCGGCCCCGCTGACCGCGCCCCAGACCGCGAGGGCGACATGGCGGTCGCGGTGGTCGGGGTAGGCGGCGGCGAGCAGTGCCAGGGACGTGGCCAGCAACGCGGCGCCGCCCACGCCCTGGAGCACCCGGGCGGCGATCAGCATGAGCGGGTCCTGGGCGATGCCGCACAGCAGTGAGGCGAGCGTGAAGACGGCCATGCCCCAGGAGAAGACGGCCCGCCGGCCGAACCGGTCGGCGAGGGAGCCCGCGGTCAGCAGCACCGCGGACAGGGCCACGGCGTAGGCCGCGACCACCCACTGGAGGTCGGTGAGGGTGGCGTCGAGGGCTTCCTCGATGTCGGGCAGCGCGATGTTCACGATCGTCACGTCGAGCAGCAGCATGAAGCTGCCCACCGACACCACACACAGCGTCCACCACCGGTTGAGCGCCATGTTCCCTCCTCGGCCCGGCAGTTCTGGCCGGGGTCATTTAAATACGCTACGAGGAGCGTAGCGTATTTGCTCAGGAGGGAACAGGGCGCATCCCTGGCACCGGTCAGGGCTCGACGGTGGCCTCGGGGCGCAGATGCAGCGAGCGCCTGGCGTAGAGCGCGGTCTGCACCTGGTTCTGGGTGCCGAGCTTGGCGTAGATGCGGCTGAGGTAGTTGCGCACGGTCTTCGGGCTGATGCCGAGGCGCTTGGCGATGCCGTGGGTGGCGTGCTCGTCGGCCATGAGGAAGAGGATCTGCCGCTCGCGCTCGGTGAGCTGGGACAGCGGCGAGGCGTCGTCCTCCGGGTTGCCCGACAGCAGCTCCAGCACCTGTCCGGCCGCGACCGTGGACAGCGCGGCGCCCTCCCGGTGGACGGTGAGCAGGGTGTCGCGCAGTTCTTCCGCCCCGATGTCGCGGGAGAGATAGGCGTTGGCGCCGGCCGCGAAGGCCTCGCGCATGTAGACCGGCTGCTGGTTGGTGGCGAGGACGACGATCCTGACGTGCCGGAAGTCGCGGCGGATGGCCCGGGCCACCTGGGCGCCGTCGCCTCCCGCGGGGCCCAGCCCCATGACGACCAGGTGCGGCCGCTCCCGCCGGACCATCTGGAGCGCCGACACCCCGTCACGGGCGAGGGAGACCACGGAGAATTCCGCGAATCCCTCCAGAATTTTCTGGAAGCCTTCGGCCACCAGTCGCTCGCTGTCCACGAGCAGAACTCGTATGGATGACATGCGGTCCCTTCGTTCCCCTCAACATTCACTTGCGTGAAGAGAGCACGTGGGTGCAGCGATGATTGCCCCCGTTGACGTCCCCGCTTCCTTCGCTGTTCGATAAGTTCCGGTGAAGACCGATGCTACACGTAGTCGGGGAATCTTTTCGGTCAGTGTGGAGCGCCCTGTTCAGGCACTTTTCCTGCGTTTATGGCTTCTCCGTGCAGGTGGGGGCTTCCGAAAGCGCATCCAGGCCGTCGGCTTGGATGTTCCCGTTCCGAGAACGAAATCCGGACTTTGTTGTTCCGGTCGACTTTTTCTCGTACGACATCCAAATGTCGACGTTCTGAAATTCCGGAGACGTAGTGTCGCCGGGCGGCGATCGGCGGCTCATCAGTGGCCGGTCCGAATATCGCTCTTGTCGAGCCGCGCCCCGTACGCATCAATGGAACCGGTAGTTCCGGCGGACCGTCAGATACCGGCTCCCGTGGCGTACCGCACCACGCCCGTGAAGGCCGGCCGTCCCTCGGGACGCACCCCCGTCCATCCCCACATGGCAGTCCCCACCACGGGAAGGGAACCGGATCCATGAAAGGCATGCGTACAGGCACAGGTGCGGCACTGGTGGTCGGCGCGCTCGCGGCCGCCGGGCTGGCGTTCGCGCCCGCCGCCCTGGCCGTCACCCCGGACACCGCGACCATCGACGCGGACTGCGGCATCTACGGCAGCGGCCAGGCCACCCTCACCGCCACCCAGGACGGCACCGCCGCCACCCTCACGGTCACCTCGGCGATCAACGCCCCGCTCGCGCTCTCCGAGGACTCGATCACCTCGACCCTCACCCTGGTCGACGCGAACGGCGGCACCGCCACGTTCACCGGCACGGAGAACCCGGCCATCGCGGCCGGCGACCCCGTCACCGTCGATCCGCTCAGCGGCACCGTGAACTCCGGGGACAGCCTGGAGGCGTACGGCGGTTCGCTCCAGATCGTCGTCTTCGGCATCACCGTCACCTGCACGGCGACCGGGCCGCAGTCGCCGGGGCCGTTCGTGTTCGACTGAGCAACTCCCCGGGCCGCCGCGGAAACTGATGAATCGTCAGGTTTCCGCGGCGGCTCCATTGACTTCTCACGCAATCCACACATCAATGCCCCCAGTGAGCGCAGAAGGAAGGGGGCACACCCATGGGTTCGACAACCCGAAGACGCCGCTGGGCTTCGTTGCTCGGCGCGACCGCGCTCGCGGTCACGGCGGGTGGCGCGCTGGCCTGTCCGGCCGGAGCCGCCACCGACGTGGACTTCGCCACGCACTGCATCCCGCCCGCCGTCGCGGGCATCCCGCCGATCGACGGCACGACCACCGCCAAGATCACGGTCGACAACACCGGCCCCAAGGTGGGCGACACCGTCACCGTGACCTACACGGTGGTCAAGCCCGCCGCCAGCAACCCCACGGCCCTCGCACTGCCGGCCGACATCATGACCCCGACCGGCAAGGTCACCCTCGGCGGCGCCCAGACCGGTGCCGTGACGGTCGCGGGCCCCAAGAAGAACGACCCGGTGCCCGGCAACGGCGCCTTCCCGTCGTTCTCCATGACCGGCACCTTCAAGGTCACCGCGCCCGGCGCGATCACCCTCTCGCCCGGCGACTACAACATCCACACCAGCTACATCCTCGAACTGGACACCCCCTGCACGGTGATCACCCCGCCCGCCCCGGTCTCCGAGACGGTCACCGCGACCGACGCGAACCCGGTCAACGAGCGTGACATCACCCTCGGTGCGGCCTCCGGGAAGCCCGGTGCGAGCGTCACCGTCACCGGCAGCAAGTTCACCCCGGGCGCCACGGTCACCCTGGCCGGGCGGGCAGGCAGCGCCCAGACCGCGGACACCGCCACGGCGACCGCCGACTCCTCCGGCAACTTGAGCGGTTCGCTCGTCGTCAACGACAAGACGACGACCGGAATCGTGGCCTACGAGGGCAGCGCGTGGAGCGACGCCAAGGGTGCCGGGCCCAAGGCGTACGTCGTCATCGACGACACGCCCGTCCCGGCCGGCAGCCAGAAGATCACCACCACGGTGAAGGCCGGCACGCTGTCCATGTCCCAGACCGGGGACACCGTCAGCCTCTCGGCGGTGGACTACGGCACGGGCGGGGCCTCGACCGGCAACCTCAACCAGGTGACGGTCAAGGACTTCCGCGGCGGACCCGCCGGCTGGTCCCTCACCGGCAAGGTCACCGACTTCACCGGACCCGGTGCCAAGATCGGTGCCGGTGCGCTGAGCTGGAGTCCCTCCTGCGCCACCAAGGCGGGCAGCCCGAGCACCTGCCAGGCCGGTTCGGCCGGCGCGGTCGGATCCTCGGGGGCGACCCTCGCGTCCACCCCCAACGCGGCACTCACCGGCGGTGAGTTCACCGTGGACGCCGGACTCTCCCTGAACGTACCGGCGTTCACCCCGGTCGGCACGTACTCCGGCGTGCTCACCCTCACCCTCAGCTGAACCGTACGGGCGCCCGCACCCGCCCGTCCGTCCCTCTCCACCCGTGGGGGTCCGCACCCATGCGCAAGCTGTACGTCCTCCTCCTGAGCCTGTTCCTGGCCGGCGCCGCGTCCGTGCCCGCGCACGCCGCCGACAACGGCAGCTGGTCCGTGTACCCGGCCGCCTCCCGGATCGCGGCGCGGCCCTACTTCTATCTCTCCGCCGATCCCGGGCAGAGCATCGACGACAAGGTGGTCGTCACCAACAAGACGGCCGAGCCGCTGAGTTTCCGCCTCTACGCCGCCGACGCCTACAACACCGCCCGCGACGGCGGCTTCGCCGTGCGGACGGTCGCGGAGAAGCAGCGCGGGGTCGGGGCCTGGGCGAGGCCCGCGAGGTCCCGGGTGACCGTCCCCGCGCACGGCAAGGTCACCGTGCCCTTCACGCTGTCGGTGCCCGAGGGTGCCGAACCGGGCGACCATCCCGGCGCGCTGGTGGCGCTGGACGAACGGGTCGACAAGGGCGACGGCACGGTGGCGCTCGGTGTGCAGCGGGCCGTGGCCGCGCGGATCTACCTGCGGGTGGGCGGGCCCGTCGTGCCGGCGATCGCCGTCGAGGACGTCCGCTTCAGCCATCACCAGCCGCTGGTACCGGGGTTGGGGGACAGCGGGGCGACCGTGTCGTACACGCTGCGCAACACCGGGAACGTCACGCTGAACCCGAAGGTGGAGCTGCGGGCCACGGGGTTGTTCGGGCGGACGCTGCTGGCGCGTGACCTCGTGCGGATTCCCGGTGAGCTGCTGCCCGGGCAGCGGGTGCGGCTCAGCGAGCCGTGGCGGGGGGCGCCGCAACTCGACTGGGGAGAAGTGAAGTTGACGGCGAGCGCGAAGGACACGCGGGAGTCGGCGAGTGCGAGTTTCGTTGCGTTGCCGTGGTTGGTCGCGGTGGTGCTGCTCGTCGTGGGTGCCGTGGGAGGGGGGACGTGGGTTCGTCTCCGGCTGCTGCGCCGTCGTGGCTTGTCGCGCCCACCCGGCGGAGCCGCACTCTGAAACAGCCCCGCGCCCCCAAAAGCTTCCGTCCCCTTGGCTCAGAGGGCGTCCGGGCCCCGCTCGCCCGTCCGCACCCGCACCACCGTCTCCACCGGCAGCGCCCACACCTTGCCGTCGCCGATCTTGCCCGTCCGGGCCGCCTTGACGACCGCGTCGATGACCGCGTCCGCGTCGGCGTCGTCCACGACCACCTCGATACGGACCTTGGGGACCAGGTCGACCTGGTACTCGGCGCCGCGGTACACCTCGGTGTGGCCGCGCTGCCGGCCGTAGCCGCTGGCCTCGGTCACGGTCAGGCCGTGGACGCCGATCTCCTGGAGGGCGGTCTTGACCTCGTCGAGGCGGTACGGCTTGACGATCGCGGTGATGAGCTTCACTGGGCCTTGGCCTTCTGGGCGGAGGGGACGGTGGACGCGCTGACCGGGGCACCGTGGCCCAGGACGCCGTGATCGTATGCGGTCTCGGCGTGCACCGTAAGGTCCAGGCCGGTGTGCTCGTGCTCCTCGTCGGCCCTGAAGCCCATGGTCCTGTCGATCAGCTTGCCGAGGCCGTACGTCACGGCGAAGGCGTACGCCCCCACGGCGACCACGGCCACCAGCTGCTTGCCGAGCTGGGCGAGCCCGCCGCCGTAGAGCAGGCCCTCGGCGCCGCCGGTCATCGCCTTCTCCGCGAAGACGCCGATCAGCAGGGTGCCGATCACGCCGCCGACCAGGTGCACTCCGACGACGTCGAGGGAGTCGTCGTAGTTCAGCCTGAACTTCCAGCCCACCGCGTACGAGCAGACGACACCCGCGGCGAGGCCGACGACGAGCGCGCCGAGCAGGGAGACCGAGCCGCAGGACGGGGTGATCGCGACCAGGCCCGCGACCGCGCCGGAGGCCGCGCCCAGGGTGGTGGGGTGGCCGTCGCGCCGCTGCTCGACGAAGAGCCAGCCGAGCAGGCCGGTGCAGCCGGCGGCGAGGGTGTTGAGGAAGGCGGCCGCGGCCAGTCCGTTGGCGCCCAGCGCCGAGCCCGCGTTGAAGCCGAACCAGCCGAACCAGAGCAGGCCCGCGCCCAGGACGACCATGGGGAGGTTGTGCGGGCGCATGGCGTCCTTCTTGAAGCCGAGCCGCGGGCCGAGGACCAGCGCGAGGGCGAGACCGGAGGCGCCGGAGGTGATCTCGACGGGCAGGCCGCCCGCGAAGTCGAGCGCGCCGAGCCCCTCCAGGATCCAGCCGCCCGGCCCCCACACCCAGTGGGCGACCGGAACGTATACGAGCAGCGCCCAGACCGGGACGAACACCAGCCACGCCCCGAACTTCGCGCGGTCCGCGATCGCGCCGCTGATCAGGGCCGCCGTGATGATCGCGAAGGTGAGCTGGAAGGTCGCGAAGAGGAGGGTGGGGACGGTGCCGTGGACGCTGTCCGGCCCGAGGCCCCTGAAGCCGGCGTGGTCGAGGCCGCCGAGCAGTCCTGCGAAGGTGTCCTCGGAGAACGCGAGGGAGTAGCCGGCGGCCAGCCACACCACCGTGACCAGGGCGATCGACACGAAGCTCATCATCAGCATGTTGAGGACGCTCTTCGTGCGGACCATGCCGCCGTAGAACAGGGCCAGGCCCGGGGTCATCAGCAGGACGAGGGCGGTGGCGGCGAGCAGCCAGGCGGTGTCGCCGGTGTCGATGCGCGCTGCTGCTTGTGCGGCGGCGAAGGGCATGGGGTCTCCAACGAGGTGGGGGCTCGTCAGAGGGTCACCGCTGTGTATTTCTGCCGGCGTACGTATATGTTTCCGAGGCGTTTCATTGCGTACGGGTTACCGGAACCTCACCGTACGGCGGGGGTCTGTGGATCAGGGAGAATGGGCCGTATGAGCGTTCGTAGTCAGTCATCCGAGCCGTCGCCCGCGTCGCAGGCACCCCACCGCGCCGGCTTCGCCTGCTTCGTGGGCCGCCCCAACGCGGGCAAGTCCACCCTCACGAACGCTCTGGTCGGCCAGAAGGTGGCGATCACCGCCAACCAGCCGCAGACCACGCGGCACACGGTCCGGGGGATCGTGCACCGGGAGGACGCCCAGCTGATCCTGGTCGACACGCCTGGGCTCCACAAGCCGCGCACGCTGCTGGGCGAGCGGCTGAACGACGTCGTACGGACGACCTGGGCCGAGGTCGACGTGATCGGCTTCTGTCTGCCGGCGAACGAGAAGCTCGGTCCCGGTGACCGCTTCATCGCGAAGGAGCTGGCGTCGATCAAGAAGACGCCGAAGATCGCGATCGTCACGAAGACCGACCTCGTCGACTCCAAGACCCTCGCCGAGCAGCTCATCGCGATCGACCAGCTGGGCAAGGAGCTGGGCTTCGAGTGGGCGGAGATCGTGCCGGTCTCGGCGGTCGGCGACCAGCAGGTGGGTCTGCTGGCCGACCTGATCGTCCCGCTGCTGCCGGAGGGCCCGGCGCTCTACCCCGAGGGCGACCTCACGGACGAGCCCGAGCAGGTCATGATCGCCGAGCTGATCCGGGAGGCGGCCCTTGAGGGCGTCCGCGACGAGCTCCCGCACTCCATCGCGGTGGTCGTGGAGGAGATGCTCCCGCGCGAGGACCGCCCCGCCGACAAGCCCCTCCTCGACATCCACGCCTTCGTCTACATCGAGCGCCCCAGCCAGAAGGGCATCATCATCGGCCCCAAGGGCAAGCGCCTGAAGGAGGTCGGCATCAAGAGCCGCAAGCAGATCGAGGCGCTCTTGGGCACGCCGGTCTTCCTGGACCTGCACGTGAAGGTGGCGAAGGACTGGCAGCGGGATCCTCGGCAGTTGCGGAAGCTGGGGTTCTGAGCTGGGTGGGACTGCGGCGGCAGCCGTCTGTGCGGGCGCGTTGATGACGTCGGTGTCGGGTGTCGCAAGCAGGTCGGGGCACTGCACGCCGGCCGCGCGGCGGTAGCCGCATATCGATGCAGCCTGGACCTGCACGTGAAGGTGGCGAAGGACTGGCAGCGGGATCCTCGGCAGTTGCGGAAGCTGGGGTTCTAGGGGGTTGCCTGCTGGGGGGTGAGGTCCTGCAGACCCACCACCCGCAGCAGTTCAAGGCGTTCGTACGCCTCTGTTCCCGGGCGGGCCGTGTGGACGACCAGGAGGTGGTGGTGTTCGTGGCTGACCATGACCTCGCAGTCGAGTTCCAGCAGGCCCACCACGGGGTGCACGAAACGCTTCGTGGCCTTGTCGCGCTGGGACACCTCGTGCTCGTCCCACAGCTGGGCGAACTCGGCGCTCAGGGCACGGAGTTCGGCCACCAGCGCGGCCGGTTCGGGGTCGTCGGGGCGGGCCGCGGCCACCGCGCGGAGGGTGGCGACCTGGGTGCGGGCGTGGTCCGCCAGGTCCTCCTCGGGGAACAGCGTCCGCGCGCCCGGGTCCAGGAAGAACCGCCGGACCAGGTTGCGCTCCCGGCGCGGGCGTGACATCACGTCCCCCACCAGCGCCTTCGCCATCGCGTTCTGCGCCAGCACCTCCCCGCAGTCGTTGACCACCTGCGCCGGGGTGTCGTGCAGCCGGTCCAGGATCAGCAGCAGCCCCGGCCGGACATGCGCCGACGCCGTCTCCCGACGCGGCGGCTCCTCGCCGACCAGGTGGAACAGATGGTCCTGCTCCACCGCGGTCAGCCGCAGCGCCCGCGCCAGCGCCGTCAGCATCTGCCGGGACGGCCGGGGTCCCCGGGACTGCTCCAGCCGGGTGTAGTAGTCCACCGACATCCCCGCCAGCTGCGCCACCTCCTCCCTGCGCAGTCCGGGCGTACGACGCCGCGGACCCGGCGCGAGGCCCACGTCGGACGGGTTCAGCCGGGCACGGCCGCGGCGCAGGAAGTCGGCGAGTTCGGCTCGGTTCACCCCTCCAGCGTGCGGCACCCCGCCCGTCTTATCCAGGGACCGCCGGTCCCCCGATCGAGAGGTCTCTCCCGGTGCCGGCGCGGCCGTTCCACGCTGGTCCGGACGAGAGGAGCAGAACATGCTGACATTGGTGACAGGGACGACGGGACAGGTCGGCCGGCGCTTCGTACCGAGGCTGCTCGCGCAGTCCCGGCCGGGGGAGCGGGTACGGGTTCTCGTGCGGGACGCCTCACGCGGGGAGCCCTTCGCGGAACTCGGCGCCGAGGTCGTCGTAGGAGATCTGCGGGACGCGGAAGCGCTCGGCAAGGCCGTCGCCGGCGTGGACGCGGTCGTGAACGTGGCCGCCGCGTTCCGGGGCGTGCCGGACGAGGAGGCGTGGGCCGTCAACCGGGACGCGGCGGTGGAGCTGGGGCGGGCCGCGGTGGCCTCCGGCGTTCAGCGGTTCGTGCAGGTCAGCACCGGTCTGGTGTACGGCACCGGGCGGGGGCGGCCGCTCACCGAGGACGACGAGAGCCGGCCCGGCGGCCACATGTGGGGCGCCTATCCCGCGTCCAAGGCGGAGGCCGAGCGGGAGCTGTTCGCCTTGGATGGGCTCGATGTGCGGGTGGCTCGGCTGCCCTTCGTGTACGGCGAGGGGGACCCGCATCTCGCGCAGTCGCTGATGTGGGCGAAGGACTGGGCGTCGGCGCAGCGGCTCCAGGTGGGACACCACGTGGATGTGGCGCAGGGGTTGTTGCGGATTCTGCACGCGCCGGGGATCTCGGGGCGGATCTACAACATCGCCGACGACGCGCCGGTGACGGCGGTGGAGTTCCATCAGCTCAACGGGGTGGAGGTTCCGGCCGAGTTGTACGAGCGGACTGATCCGGATCCGTGGCTGGCGATCATGTCGACGGAGCGGATTCGGCGGGAGCTGGGGTATCGGCCGGTGTATCCGTCTGTTTATGCGGCTCGGGAGGCGGGGGCGCTCTGAAAGACGGGCCGATTGTCGTCTGCCGGCCGGTGGGGGCTTGTCGCGCAGTTCCCCGCGCCCCTAAAAGCCTCTAGTCGACGTTCTTTATGCGGTCGACCAGCACCGCTCCCGCCAAACCCACCACCGCCGCCACCCAATACAGGACCCGGTATCCCCCCAGGTGCGTCACGATCGGTGCTGCCAGTGCTGGGGCCGCCACCTGGGGTAAGGCGTTTGCCACGTTGATGACGCCCAGGTCCTTTCCTCGGTCCAGGGCCTTGGGGAGGACATCCGTCATCAGGGCGAAGTCGACCGACATGAAGACCCCCAGCCCCACCCCCAGCAGGGCCGCCACGATGATCGCGCTCGGCCAGGTCTGCCATACGGCGAGCAGGGCCGTCGCCACCGCCATCAGGATGCCGGACCAGCGGACGAAGGGCTTGCGGCGGCCCACGCGGTCGGACCAGATGCCGCCGACCACGACCGTGGCGAGCAGGGCCACGCTGTCCACCGCCGTCAGGATCAGCACGCCCTGTTCGGGGTCGTCGTGGTGGAGGCGGTCCCGCAGGTAGTAGAGGAGGTAGAGGATCACCAGCGCGTTGCTGAGGTTGATCAGGAAGCGGGTCAGCCAGGCCCAGGCGAAGTCGGGGTGGTCGCGCGGGCTCAGCCAGAAGCCGCGCACGAACGACGGCCAGGACCACGGTGGTTGGTCAGCGGCCGCCAGTCTCAGGTCACGGTGGCGCAGTACGTACGGCAGCACCCCCGCCACCGCGAACACCGCGCACGCCGCATAGCCTGCCGCGATGCCGCCCGCCGCCGTCGCGAGGCCGGTGCCGACGACCGCGCCCAGGATCTGGGCCGCCCCGATCCAGCCGCCCACCACGCCCCGCTGGAGCCGCGGCACCCGGTCCGGCACCGCCGCCGTGACCGCCGCGAAGGCCGCGTTCAGGGTCAGCTGGACCAGGCACCAGCCGAGGGTCATGAGCCACAGCCCGTTCGCCCCGGCGAGCACCAGCAGCGACAGGGCGCCGCCCGCCGCCCCGGCCACGATCCAGGGGCTGCGGCGGCCCCAGCGGGCCGTGGTGCGGTCCGACAGGGCGCCGAAGAACGGGTTCGCCACCAGCGACACCACCGCGCCCACGCCCGTCACCCACGCCAGCAGGGTCTCCTTCGACATGCCGGTGCCGGGCGCGAAGTCCTCCGCCTGGCGGGCCAGCAGGATCTGGAGGGGGCCGTACCAGCCCACCCAGATCGCCACGTTGGCGAGGGACAGGGACGCCGTCCAGCCCTTGCCGACCCGCTCGACCGGTTCCGTGAGAGCCGTGCTCACCTCTGGGCCCGGAGCAGGTCCCGGTACCAGCCGTACGATGCCTTCGGGGTCCTCGCGAGGGTCTCGAAGTCCACGTGCACCAGCCCGAACCTGCGTGCGTACCCTTCCGCCCACTCGAAGTTGTCCATCAGCGACCACACGAAGTACCCGCGCACGTCCACACCCGCCTCGACCGCCTTGTGCAGGGCGCGGACGTGACCGTCCAGGTAGGCGATCCGGTCCTGGTCGTCGACGCCCTCGTAGGAGCAGCCGTTCTCGGTGATGACGACGGGCGGGAGCCGGTCGCCGTAGCGCTCGTGGAAGGCCGTGAGCAGTTCCGTCAGGCCCTCGGGGACCACCGGCCAGCCGAAGTCCGTCACCGGGACGCCCTCGATCTCCTGGACGGAGAAGGGGAGTTCGGCCGGGATGGTCAGACCGCCGAACTCGATGTCCTCGCCCTGCGGGGCGCCCACGCGGGTCGGCGCGTAGTAGTTGACGCCGTAGAAGTCGAGCGGCTCGGAGATGACCTTGAGGTCGGCGGCCACGTCGCCCGGCATCAGGTCGCCCAGCCCGGAGGGGTATTCGCCCAGCAGGATCGGCTCCGCGAACAGGCGGTTCAGCAGCAGGTCGTAGAAGTCGGCCGCCTCGACGTCCGGTTGGTCCTGGGACGCCGGCCAGGTCGGGCCGTGCGAGTTGGCGATCCCGATGTCCGTCGCGCCGGACGCGCGCAGCGCCTGTACGGCCAGGCCGTGGCCCAGGAGCTGGTGGTGGGCGGCGGGCAGCGCGTCGAACATCAGCTGCTTGCCGGGGGCGTGGGCGCCGAGCGCGTGGCCGAACAGGGTGTGCTCGGCGGGCTCGTTGAGGGTGATCCACTTCTTGACGCGGTCGCCGAGACGGTCGGCGACCACGGACACGTACTCGGCGAACCGGGAGGCGGTGTCCCGCTCCAGCCAGCCGCCCTTCTCCTCCAGGGCCACCGGCAGGTCCCAGTGGAACAGCGTCGGGACCGGACGTACGCCCGCCGTGAGGAGTTCGTCCACGAGACGGTCGTAGAAGTCGAGGCCCTTGTCCGCGCGCACCCGCGGCCAGGAGACCGAGAAGCGGTACGCGTCCACGCCCAGGCCCGCCAGGAGGGAGACGTCCTCGCGGTAGCGGTGGTAGTGGTCGCAGGCCACCTCCGCCGTCGAGCCGTCCTTCACCCGGCCCGGCTCGGCCGTGAACGCGTCCCACACGGACCGCTCGCGCTCGTCCGCCGCGCCCTCGATCTGATGGGCCGAGGTCGAGACCCCCCACAGGAAGCCGTCGGGGAACCGGGGCATCGCATGCTCTTCAGTCGCCATGCGCCGGATCATCGGTACCGGCGGGTAGGTAAGTCAACGGGCAGGTGTGAACAAGGAGTTACGCGCCCTCTTTGAGTACCTACGCGCCTTCCTTGAGCACCTTCGAGATCAGTTCCCGCTGTTCTTCCGTCAGTCGGGGATCGGCCGCGTACACCGTCTTCCCGTCCACGGTGATCTCGTAGCTGAAGCCGTCCGGGACGCCGATCGGGCGGGTGCCCCGGCCGGCGGCGAGCGCCTTCTCGGCCAGGGCCTGCCATGCGTGGGCATCGGGCCGCCCGGAGGTGTCGACCTCCTTGTGCCGCTCGATGCCCGCGAACCCGCCCGTGCGCCGTACCTGAATACGCATGGGTCCCTGTCTAGTACGGACTCACAGGATCCGCACCCCGACCTGTTCCCAGGCTTTCGAGACGGCCTGGAGTTCGTCGCCCTCGTTGTAGCGGGCCTTCGCCGCCGCGAGCGTGAGCTTCGCGAAGTCGGTGAACAGGGCCCGGTCCGAGAGCTCCCCGCCGGTCAGCACGTCGTACCAGATCTGGCCCGCGCGCTCCCAGGCGTGGCCGCCGAGGGCGTTCGCGACCAGGTAGAACGCGTGGTTGGGGATGCCGGAGTTGATGTGCACGCCGCCGTTGTCGCGGCCGGTGCGGACGTAGTCGTCCATGGTCGCGGGCTGCGGGTCCTTGCCGAGCACGTCGTCGTCGTATGCGCTGCCCGGCTCCTTCATGGACCGCAGGGCCTTGCCGGAGACGCTGGGCGCGAGGAGCCCGGCGCCGATCAGCCAGTCGGCCTCGGCGGCGGTCTGGCCGAGCGTGTACTGCTTGATGAGCGAGCCGAAGACGTCGGACATCGACTCGTTGAGGGCGCCCGGCTGGCCGTAGTACGTGAGGTTGGCCGTGTACTGTGTGACGCCGTGGGTGAGTTCGTGGCCGATGACGTCGATCGGGATGGTGAAGTCGAGGAAGATCTCGCCGTCGCCGTCGCCGAACACCATCTGCTCGCCGTTCCAGAAGGCGTTGTTGTAGTTCTCGTCGAAGTGGACGGTGGCGTCGAGCGGGAGGCCGTCGCCGTCGATGGAGTGGCGGGCGTAGCCCTTCAGGTAGAGGTCGAAGGTGGCGCCGAGACCGGCGTAGGCGCGGTTGACGGTGGCGTCCTGACCGGGGTCGGAGCCCTCGGCGCGGACCTTCGTGCCGGGCAGGTCGCCCCGGTGCCCGGCGTCGTAGATCGTCCGCAGCGGCTGGTCCGACGGGGCCTTTGCCGTCGGCGCGGCCGCGAGGCCGAACTCGGTCGTCACGCGGCGGCGGCCGCGCAGTTCGCTGTCGCGCATCAACGTCTGCTGCGCGGGACCGGAGAGTGCGGGGTCGTCGTTCCGGGCGAGTTTGTCCAGGACGTGCGGCGGAACGACGGTGCAGAAGACGGGCTCGAAGCCCCCGTTTGTCGTCATGTCCGGCACCCTTGCACTGGGTCATGACCGTGTCACTAGTCGCAACCATGATTGGTGAAATATGCGGACAGGGACGTGCACGCTCCGTGACGAAGTGGTATGGCGCACTTTTTGTCCCGTTTATCTCCCTGGTCCCGCATACTGATACGGCGCCCCGCAGCGGAACCGGCTCGGCTAGCATGCTTCGCATCATGCGTTTCGGGCTGCTTCTTCTTAGCTGCCGCGGCGAGGGCCTGTAGTCCAGGTCGACTCCCTCCCCGCGGAGCTTCGTGTTGCGTGTCGGCCGTCCTTTCCGGACATCCCTAGGAGCCCCGCAATCATGGCGAACCGCCAGCAGCCCAGTTCCATGCCGATCCACAAGTACGGCCAGTACGAGCAGGTCGACATCCCGGACCGCACCTGGCCGGACAACCGGATCACCGTCGCCCCCCGCTGGCTCTCCACGGACCTGCGCGACGGCAACCAGGCCCTGATCGACCCGATGTCGCCCGAGCGCAAGCGCCGGATGTTCGACCAGCTGGTCAAGATGGGCTACAAGGAGATCGAGGTCGGATTCCCGGCGTCGGGCCAGACGGACTTCGACTTCGTACGGTCGATCGTCGAGGAGCCGGGCGCGATCCCGGACGACGTGACGATCTCCGTGCTGACCCAGGCCCGCGAGGACCTGATCGAGCGGACCGTGGAGTCCCTGAAGGGCGCCAAGCGGGCCACCGTCCACCTGTACAACGCCACCGCGCCGGTCTTCCGCCGGGTCGTCTTCCGGGGCTCCAAGGACGACATCAAGCAGATCGCCGTCGACGGCACCCGCCTGGTCATGGAGTACGCGGAGAAGCTGCTGGGCCCGGAGACCGAGTTCGGCTACCAGTACAGCCCCGAGATCTTCACCGACACCGAGCTGGACTTCGCGCTGGAGGTCTGCGAGGCGGTGATGGACGTCTACCAGCCGGGTCCGGGCCGCGAGATCATCCTCAACCTGCCCGCCACGGTGGAGCGTTCGACCCCCTCCACGCACGCGGACCGCTTCGAGTGGATGCACCGCAACCTGTCCCGCCGCGAGCACGTGTGCATCTCGATCCACCCGCACAACGACCGCGGTACCGCCGTCGCCGCCGCCGAGCTGGCGCTGATGGCCGGCGCCGACCGCGTCGAGGGCTGTCTGTTCGGACAGGGCGAGCGCACCGGCAACGTCGACCTGGTCACCCTGGGCATGAACCTGTTCTCGCAGGGCGTCGACCCGCAGATCGACTTCTCCGACATCGACGAGATCCGTCGTACGTGGGAGTACTGCAACCAGATGGAGGTCCACCCGCGCCACCCGTACGTGGGCGACCTGGTCTACACGTCCTTCTCCGGCTCCCACCAGGACGCCATCAAGAAGGGCTTCGACGCGATGGAGGCCGACGCGGCGGCTCGCGGGGTCACCGTCGACGACATCGAGTGGGCGGTGCCGTACCTGCCCATCGACCCGAAGGACGTCGGCCGCTCCTACGAGGCCGTGATCCGGGTCAACTCGCAGTCCGGCAAGGGCGGTATCGCCTACGTCCTGAAGAACGACCACAAGCTGGACCTGCCGCGCCGGATGCAGATCGAGTTCTCCAGGCTGATCCAGGCCAAGACGGACGCCGAGGGCGGCGAGGTCACCGGCTCGGACATCTGGGCGGTCTTCCAGGACGAGTACCTGCCGAACCCCGAGAACCCCTGGGGCCGTGTCCAGGTCAAGAACGGCCAGTCGACCACGGACACCGACGGCGTGGACACGCTGAAGGTGGAGGCCACGGTCGACGGCGTCGACACCGTCCTGACCGGCTCCGGCAACGGCCCGATCTCCGCGTTCTTCGACGCGCTGGCGAAGATCGACATCGACGCCAGGCTGCTGGACTACCAGGAGCACACGATGAGCGAGGGCGCCTCCGCGCAGGCCGCCTCCTACATCGAATGCGCGATCGACGGCAAGGTTCTGTGGGGAATCGGCATCGACGCGAACACGACGCGTGCGTCCCTGAAGGCGGTCGTCTCGGCCGTCAACCGAGCCGCTCGATAATCCCTCTGACCGGGGGTTTTGGGGCCTTGATCGCTGTATACGGCGATCAAGGCCCCGTCGTTTATCGGCCATCGGGGCGTGGAGGTCACGAGCAGGTCTCGTCCGGGGTGCTGACTCCACCTCCCTCCTGTGGCTAACATCACGCAAGCGCGGCGATGTTGCCGCGAGGTTGCGGAGGTGTGACGTGCTGCCTGGACGGGGACGAAACGGCCGTGCTGCCAGGCCTGCGCGCCTCCTGGGCACCCGTACCGCGTGGACGACCGTCGGCGACGGCGAGTTCTTCTGCCCCGGGTGCGGAGGCGACCGCAACTACGAGCGCCTGACCGGCCGCCGCCGCTTCACGCTGCTCGGCGTCCCGGTCCTGCCGCGCGGCGACACCGGGCCGGTGGTGGAATGCGCGGCCTGCGGGCGCCACTTCGGCACGGACGTGCTGGACCACCCCACGACCACCCGCTTCTCGGCGATGCTGCGGGACGCCGTGCACACGGTCGCCCTCGCGGTCCTCGCGGCGGGCGGCACCTGCTCCCGCACCTCCCTGGAGGTCGCGGCCACCACGGTCCGCGCGGCCGGCTTCGAGGACTGCACCGAGGACCAGCTGGAGACCCTGGTGGAGGCCCTCGCCGAGGACACCGGCCGGGTCTACGACCGCCCCTGCGGAGCCGGCCTCGCCATAGAGCTCCACGAGGCCCTGGACCCCCTCGCCCCGCACCTCGCCCCGGCGGGCCGCGAGTCGATCCTCCTCCAGGCGGCCCGCATCGCCCTGGCGGACGGCCCCTACACCCCGGCCGAACGCGACGCCCTCTCGACGGTCGGCACGGCCCTGACGATCTGCGCGGACGACGTCACCCGACTCCTGGCAGCGGCCCGCACGCCGTCCTGACAGGCCCGTACCGGTGGCCGCGGATCGGTCCTCCTGCCGGCTGCCGGTGCACCCGCGGGGGAGCGGGACGTCCTCGCCACGGCCGGCTCAGCCCTGACGCCGGGACAAGCCGCTCACCGTGGCCCCACACCGTCCCGATACTCCCCGGGGAGTAGTCCGCGCCCCCGGTCACCCCCGGCAGTAGCCGTCAACTCGCCCTGCCGTCCGACGAACACGCGCCCTTTCGGCGGAAGTCTGGAACCGCATCGGACATCCGACCGGAGGGAGGCCCGTCGATGGGGGCCGCAAAGATGAGCGCACGGCGACGGCGTGCTGTGCCCTGGCTCGTGCTGGGACTGTGGATCGTCGTCCTGGTGGTCATGGCGCCGTTCGCGTCCAAGCTCGGCGACGTGCAGCGGGACCGGGCCGTGGACTATCTCCCGGCGAGCGCCGACTCGACACAGGTCGCGAGGATCCAGGAACAGCTGCCCGGGGGCGAGGCCACCGAGATGGTCGTCGTCTACCACCGGGACGGCGGACTGACGGCGGCCGACAAGGCGACCGCCGCCCGGCAGATCGCGCGGATCGCCGACGCGCACGCGCTCACCGCCGAGCCGCGGGGCGTTCCGTCCAAGGACGGGACCACCGTGATGTATCCCGTCACCAGCACCGAGCCGGGCGCCGACGAGAAGGCCCGCGACCGCCTCGTCAACGACGTGCGGGTCATCGCGAAGGGCGAGGACGGGCTCGACGTCGAGGTCGGCGGGGAAGCAGCCCTCTCCACCGATGCCGGCGAGGTCTACGACTCGCTCGGCGGACCACTGCTCTACACCACCGCCGGGGTCGTCGCCCTGCTCCTGATCCTCATCTACCGCAGCCCGCTGCTGTGGCTGGTGCCGCTCGGCGTCGCGGGCACGTCGGAGTTCCTCGCGCAAGGCGTGGCCTACGGGCTCAACCAGGGCTTCGGGACCTCCGTCACCGGCCAGAGCGCCGGCATCATGACCATCCTCGTGTTCGGCGCCGGCACCGACTACGCGCTGCTCCTCGTCTCCCGGTACCGGGAGGAGCTACGGCGCACCGAGCGGCCGTACGACGCCATGGCGGCCGCGCTGAAGGGCTGCGGGCCCGCCGTGCTCGCCTCCTCCGGGACCGTGGCCGCGGGACTGCTGTGCCTGCTCGCCGCCGACCTCAACAGCAGCCGCGGAATGGGCCCGCTGGGCACGGTCGGGGTGCTGGTCGCGCTCGCCGCGATGATGACGCTGCTGCCCGCGATCCTCGTGATCCTCGGCCGCCGGGTGTTCTGGCCGCTCGTCCCGCGCTACGGCAGCACCCCCAAGGCCCGCCGCTCCCTGTTCGCCGCGATGGGCAGCTCGGCCGGACGGCGGCCCCTCACCGTGCTGGCCGGCGGGGCCGTGCTGCTCGGGACGCTCGCGCTGGGCGTGCTGAACCTGCCCGGCAGCCTCAAGCAGGAGGACTCGTTCACCACCAGGCCCGACGCCGTCGCCGCCATGCGGACGCTCGCCGCGGCCTACCCGGAGCAGGGCACCCAGCCCATCACCGTCATCACCCCGGCCGACCGCGCCGACGCAGCCCTCACCGAGATCCGCGGCACCGAGGGCGTCGACAGCGCCGGCAGGGGACGTACCGGAGACGGCTGGACCGAGATCTCCGTGACCGCCAAGGACGCCCCCGAGTCCGCCGGGGAGACCGCGACCATCAAGGCCCTGCGCACCGCACTCGACGGCTCCTACGTCGGCGGGCCCAGCGCCGAGCAGCTCGACCTCAAGGACACCAACAGCCGGGACACGATGATCGTCGTGCCGATCGTCCTCGTCTCCGTGCTGCTGATCCTGATCGCCCTGCTGCGGTCCCTCGTCGCGCCGCTGCTCCTGGTGGCCGCCGTGGTCGCCGTGTGGGCCGCGGCCCTCGGCATCGGCGGGCTGGTCTTCGGGCCGGTGTTCGGGTTCGAGGGCACCGATCCCGGGCTCGGGCTGCTGTCCTTCGTGTTCCTGGTCGCCCTCGGCGTCGACTACGGCATCTTCCTGATGCACCGCATGCGCGAGGAGTCCCTGGCCGGCGCCGAACCGGAAACCGCCGCCCTCACCGCGCTGCGCACCACCGGCGGGGTCATCGCCTCCGCCGGACTCGTCCTCGCGGCCACCTTCGCGGTGCTCACCAACATGCCGCTGGTCCAACTCGTCGAGCTGGGCTTCGTGATCGCGGTGGGCGTGCTCCTCGACACCTTCCTCGTGCGGCCCTACCTGGTCACCAGCGCGGCCGTCGCACTGCGGCGCAAGGTGTGGTGGCCGGGGGCGCTGTCCCGGGCGCCCGAGCCGCCGGTACCGACCGAGCGCCAGCCGGAACCCGTGTGACGAGGTCACTCCTGGGCGCCCTCCCCTCCCGGAAGGGCGCCCTCCGCCCCGACGTCCCGGAAGATGACACCGTGCAGGAGACCACGAGACCCAGGCTGGGCGAGCGGATCATGGCGGCCGTCAACCGCGACCCGCGGACCGCCCCGCACGGCACCCGCAACGACGCGTTGCTCGCCCTCGCGCTGGCGGTGGCGGCCGTGTGCGCCGCGCACCTCACCCACGAGGCCCGCGACCCGGACGCCCTCGGGTGGACGCTGCTGCTGGCCGCCCATGTGCCGATCGTGTGGCGGCGGCGCCGCCCGATGCTCGTACTGGCCGCGGTGGTGGCGCTGATCACGCCCTACCACGCCCTCGACTACAACCACTTCCCGCCCACCCCGGTCGCCTACGTCGCCCTCTACACGGTCGCCGTCACCGGCCGCCCGCTGCGCACGGTCCTGACGGGCGTCACCGTCGTCGCCCTCGCCGTGAGCGTCATGCTCACCATCAGCACCCACCAGGCCCTCGAACTGCTGGGGACCTCCGGCTGGATCATCGCCGTCCTCTTCTGCGGCATCGACGTCCGCTACTACCGCCAGTACGTCGCCTCCATCGTCGAGCGCGCCGTCCGCGCCGAGCGCACCCGCGAGGAGGAGGCCCGCCGCCGGGTCGCCGAGGAACGCCTGCGCATCGCCCGCGACCTGCACGACCTGCTCGCCCACAGCATCACCCTGATCGGCGTGCAGACCTCCGTCGCCGCCCACGTCCTGGCCGCCGACCCCGAGCGCCTGGACCGGGAGACGGTCGCCAAGGCCCTCGACGACATCGCCGGGACCTGCCGCACCGCACGCGGCGAACTCCGGACGACCCTGGAGGTGCTGCGCGACCACGACCCCCAGGACACCCGCGGCCCACTGCCCGGCCTCGACGGCCTGCCCGACCTCGTCGCGGCCGCCCGGCTCGCGGGCGCCCGCGTCGAACAGGACCTGCGCATCCGCACCGACCCGCCGCCCGCCGTCGGCGCCGCCGCCTACCGGATCGTCCAGGAGGCCCTCACCAACGCGGTCCGGCACGCGGGACCCGAACCCGCCGTACGCCTCAGGCTGTACGACGAACCCGGCGCCCTGCGGGTGTCGGTGACCGACGACGGCACCGGGCCCACCCCCGGCGGCACCCCCGGTTTCGGACTGGTCGGCATGCGCGAGCGGGCCCGCAGCGTGGGTGGCACACTCGACGCCGGACCACGCCGGGACGGCGGCTTCGAGGTGACGGCGGCGCTGCCGCTCACCATGGGGGAGGGAACCGTATGACCATCCGCGTGCTGCTCGCCGACGACCAGACCCTGGTGCGGGCCGCGTTCGCCATGCTCGTCGAGTCGGCGCGGGACATGGAGGTCGTCGGGGAGGCGGGCAGCGGGCGGGAGGCCGTGGGGGCGGCCCGCGAGGTGCGGCCCGACCTGGTGGTGATGGACATCCGCATGCCCGACCTGGACGGCATCGAGGCGACCCGGCTCATCGCGGCCGACGAGACGCTCGCCGGGGTGCGGGTGCTGGTCCTGACCACCTACGACACCGACGAGAACATCGTCGAGGCGCTGCGCGCGGGGGCCTCCGGGTTCCTGGTGAAGGACACCCGCCCGGCCGAACTCCTCGACGCCATCAGGACGGTGGCGGCCGGTGAGGCGCTGCTCTCGCCGGGGCCGACGGCTCGGCTGATCGAGCGGTTCCTGCGCAGCCCCTCACCGGCCGTGACGGGCGGGCCCGAGTGCCTGTCGGAGCGGGAGCGCGAGGTGCTGGCCCTGGTCGCGCGGGGCCTCAACAACACGGAGATCGGGGAGGCGTTGGGCCTCAGCCCGCTCACCGCGAAGACCCACGTCAGCCGGATCATGGGGAAGCTGGGGGCCCGGGACCGGGCCCAGCTGGTGATCGTGGCCTACGAGTCGGGGATGGTGACGCCGGGGACGCTGTGACGGTGATCCTCCTGAGCCGCACGCTCCTTGCCACCGCCGTCCCCCTGAGCCGCACGCTCCTTGCCACCGTCGTCCTGCTGACCCCGCTCACCGCGACCGGCACGGCCTCGGCCGCACCCGACCGCACCCCGGCCGACTGTGTCTCCTCCGTCCCCTACGTCTCCGGTCAGGGCGGCTACGCCGTCTACCGCATCCCCGCCGCCGTCGTCACCGGCCGGGGCACGGTCCTGGCCTTCGCCGAGGGGCGGCGGGACGGCGTCTCGGACACCGGCGACATCGACGTGGTGCTCCGGCGCTCCACCGACGGCGGCTGCACCTGGGGCCCGCTCACCGTCGTCTCCGCGGGGGACGGCGACACCCGGGGCAACCCGGCGCCCGTGGTGGACCCGCGCACCGGCGAGATCGTGCTGCTGACCTGCTACAACAGCGGGTCGGTGACCGAGGCGCAGATCATGCGGGGCGAGGTGGACGAGGAGCGGGGCCGAAGGGTGTTCGTCCAGCGCGGCTCCGACGACGGGCTGCGCTTCACCGCCCCGCGCGAGATCACGGCCACCGTGAAACCGGCCGGCTGGCGATGGTACGCCACCGGCCCCGGACACGCCGTGGCCCTCACCCGGGGCCCGCACGCCGGACGCCTGGTCGTCCCGGCCAACCACTCCGGCACCCCGCCCACCGGCTCCACCGACACCGGCCGGGAGGCCAGGTACTACGGCGGTCACGCCCTGCTGAGCGACGACGGGGGCCGCAGCTGGCGGCTCGGGTTCACCGACGAGACGTACGACGGCCTGGTCAACGCCAACGAGTCGGCCGCCGCCCAACTCCCCGATGGTCGGCTCTACTTCGCCTCCCGCGACCAGAGCGGCAGCAGCCCCGGCAACCGCCTGGACAGCTACTCCCGCGACGGCGCCGAGACCCTGGACCGCCCCTACGCCGTCCAGCCCACCCTGGACGACGTACCGGTCGTCCAGGGCAGCGTCCTCCAACTCCCCGGCACCGGCGCCCCCTTGCTCTTCTCGGGCCCGTCCGTCCCGACGGCCCGCCGGGCGATGGCGCTGTGGAGCAGCCGGGACGGCGGACTGACCTTCCGCAAGGCACTGACCCTCTCGGAGCAACGGGCCGCCTACTCCGACCTGGTGCCGATCGGCCGGCACCAGGTCGGGGTCCTCCACGAGACGGGCACGACGGGGCCGTACGAGTCGATCGTGTTCCGGCGCGTCCCGGTGGAGGGGCTCTAGAGCAGTCCGGCCGCGGTCAGGAACTCGCCCACCCGCCCCACCTCGTCCTCGGACAAGGGCACTTGGGGCTCCGCCGTCGCCGGGCAGTCGATCACGCCCCGCAGGTGCAGCGCCGCCTTGAAGGCGCCCAGCGCCGACGACGAGGCACCCATGCGGGCCGGGTCGCCCACGCCCACCATGCCGTACAGGGCGCACAGCCGCTCCTGTTCGGCCCGGGCCGCCGCCAGGTCCCCCGCGCGGAACAGCCCGTAGAGACGGACGTACCCGTCGGGGTCCACGTTGGCGAGGCCGGGCACCGCCCCGTCCGCGCCCACGGCGAGGGCAGCGTCGACGATGAGCTCGGAGCCGGTCAGGACGCTGAAGCCGCTGATGCCGGGACGGACACGGGCGCCGGAGACGACCCTGCGGAAGCCGGCCAGGTCACCGCTGGAGTCCTTGAGGCCGGCCAGCACGCCCTCGGCGGCCAGGTCCAGGACGACGTCCGCGGGGAGTTCGGTGTGCACGCCCGTCGGAAGGTCGTAGGCGAGGACCGGGACCGGGCTGCCCGCCGCGATCAGCCGGTAGTGGCGGGCGATCTCCGCCGGGTGGGTACGGGTGTAGAAGGGGGCCGTGACGACGACCGCGTCGGCGCCCGCCGCCGTGACGGCCCGCACATGGTCCAGGACCCGGGCCGTCGTCATGTCGATCACCCCGGCCAGCACGGGGAGTTGCCCGCCGACGTGCCCGGTCACCGCCTCGACCACCAGCCTGCGCTGAGCGTCCGTCAGGAAGGCCACCTCGGAGGAGGTGCCGAGCACGAACAGCCCGTGCACCCCGCCCGCGACCAGATGGTCGACGAGCCGGAGCAGCGACGGCACGTCCACCTCGCGGTCCGGTGTCAGAGGCGTGCAGACGGGCGGGACGACACCGGTCAGCGGGGCGGGAAAGGTCATCGAGGCTCCTTGGGATCGACCGTCCACCGATCTTCCCGCACAGGCCGAGGGGGCGCCGACCCCTGTACGGCGCCCCCTCCCGATGAGATCCCGCCGCTACATCGTCTGCTGGTACGACGAGTCCTCGTCGGAGTCGTAGATCAGCTTGCCGTTCTTGTCGTAGCCCTTGACGTGCGGGTTCTTGGTGACCTGCTCGTTCAGGGTGCCGCCGGCGACGAACCAGCCGTGGTCGAGGACGGCCTCACTGCTGGAGTCGCCGTAGGAGACGGTCACCTTGGCCACCGTCGGCTCGACCGTGCCGACGAGGCCCCAGCCGAACGGCAGTTTCCAGTTGCCCTTGTCCATGAAGGACTGCTGGTAGAGCTTGTTGACGTTGATGTCGACCAGCACGGGCGGGGAGTCCGGCAGCTGGTCGCTGCCGACACTGGTGCCCAGACCGGAGGCCTCGCCGTTCTTGATGCTGCAGAGCAGCCGGGTCTCCTTCGGCTGCTCCTTCACGGCGACCACCCAGATGCCGTCACCGGGCGAGTTGGAGTCACCGGTGCTGTTGAGCGCCAGGATGATCCGGTACTCGTCGGCCTTGCCCAGGTCCGTGTTGGCGATGCCGCCGTGGGTCACGCGGTCCCGGTCCCAGGCGAGACACTTCTCCAGCCCCTGCGCCGCCTGCTCCAGCGTGATCCCGTCCCGCAGCTGACCCGCCGTCGCCGGTCCCGCAGGGCCGCTGGGCGTGGGGGAGGGCGTGGGCGCGGCCGTGGGGCTCGTGGACGGCGCGGCCGGTGTCGCCTTCTCCGCCGCCCCCGCTCCCGAGCCGCCCAGCGCGATCGCCGCCACCGGCACCGCGGCCAGCGTCACCAGGGCCGCCCCGGCCAGCACCACCCGCCGGCGCCGCTCGGCCACGCCCTGGCGGCGGATCTGCGGGTACGGAGCCGACGAGGGGCGGATCGTGTAGGCGTCCTCGCTGAGCAGCTCCCGCAGTTGCTCCTCGAAATCCCGCTCCTCTTCACTCATCTCGCTCATTTCGTGCCTCCCTGCGGGGCGCGGTCCATGACCTGCGCGAGCCCCGGATACGTACGCAACTTCGCCAGTCCCTTGGACGCCTGGCTCTTGACCGTGCCCTGCGAGCAGCCGAGCACCTCGGCGACCTCGGCCTCCGACAGGTCCTCCCAGTAGCGCATGACGATCACCGCCCGCTGCCTCGGCGGCAGCCCGGCCAGCGCGCCCAGCAGCACACCCCGCTCGTCGACCCGGGCCACCGCCTCGTCCCGGCCCGCCCGCTCCGGCGGCGCGTCCGTCAGCGCCTCCTTCACGCGCCGCTTGCGGAAGCGGTCGCTGTTGCACGTGACGAGCATCCGCCGGACGTACGCCTCCGGGTTGTCACTGCCCGAGACGCGCCGCCAGGAGCGGTACGCCTTCGCCAGCGCCGTCTGCGTCAGGTCCTCGGCGTGATGGGCGTCGCCGGTGAGCAGATAGGCGGTCCGCACGAGGTGCGACCACCTGGCTCTGACGAATTCCTGGAACCGATCCTCTTGTTCGGCCTGCATCAAGCACCCTCCCTCGCCCCTCAGACCACAAGGCGAGTGGATTCGGTTGCCCGTGCGACGGCGGCGGGTTCGAATGTCCCCATGAGCGGGTGGGACGAACAGGGGCCGGGCATCCTCCGGTTGCCGTCCGGACGCCTGGTGCGGGGCCGCGGCCTGCGGCACCGGCTGGATCCGGCCGCGCCGACACCGTCGTACGGCGTCTATCTGCTCGGTGGAAGGCCTCCCGAGGTCCCCTGGGAGTCTTGTTGGCTGCGCTGGCCGGACTTCCGGCTGCCCGCGGACCGCACGCGGGCCCGCGAAGTGCTCACCGAAGCCTGGCGGCGGTCCGCCGGCGAACGCGTGGAGATCGCGTGCGGCGGAGGCAAGGGCCGCACGGGAACGGCCCTTGCCTGTCTGGCGGTTCTGGACGGGGTGCCCGCCGCGGAGGCGGTGGCCTACGTCCGCGCGCACTACGACCGACGAGCGGTGGAGACGCCCTGGCAGCGTCGGTACGTCCGGCGCTTCTGAAGGCCTCTGGACGCCTCTGAGCTCTTTTGGCTGCTCCTGGCTGCTCCTGGCTGCATCTGGACGCTTCTGAAGCCGTCAGCCCAGGGCGTCGGCGACGACCGCGGCCGCGTCGGCGACCAGGGCGTCGTCGCGAACGGCGTCCGGTTCGGGCATGGTCGACAGGACGGACAGGACGATCGGATCGCCCTTCCCGGTCCACACGACACCCACGTCGTTGGCGGTGCCGTAGGAGCCGCTGCCCGTCTTGTCGGCGATCGTCCAGCTCTTCGGCAGACCCGCGTGGAAGCGGTTGACGCTGGTCGTGTTGGAGAGCAGCCAGTGCGTGAGCAGCGCGCGGTCCCGGCGGTCCAGGGCGTCGCCGAGGACCAGCCGGCCGTAGGTGCGACCGATGGCGTACGGGCTCGTCGTGTCCGTCAGCCGCCACGGCTCGGCGGTGTTGAGCTCGGGCTCCCAGCGGTCGAGGCGGGTCGTCCGGTCACCGAGGGAGCGGGCGAAGCGGGTGATCGCGGTGGGGCCGCCGAGTTCGCGCAGGAGGAGGTTGCCGGCCGTGTTGTCGCTGTAGGTGATGGCCACTTCGGCGAGTTCGGCGATCGTCATGCCCTCGGCGAGGTGTGCCGCCGTCTGATCGGAGCCGGGCTGCACCAGGTCGGCCTCGGTGTAGTGGATCCGGCGGGCGAGCACCTCGCCGTGCCGGTCGAGGTCGCGCAGGACGGCGGCGGCCGCGAGGGCCTTGAACAGGGAGCACATCGGGAAGCGCTCGTCGGCGCGGAAGCGGACGGACTGCTTGGTCGTGAGGCGGTGCGCGAAGACGCCGAGGCGGGCGTCGTAGCGGTGCTCCAGGGCGCGCAGACGGGCGGTGATGTCGTCGGCCGCGTGGGCGGGGTGCCGGTGAGGAGCGTGGCTGTGGCGGCCGTACCGGCCGTTCCGGCCGTTCCGGCGAGGAAGGTGCGTCGGGACAGGTTTCCGGAGCCTAAGATCTCGCTCTCCTTCGTACGGGGACGGGTGCCGATCTCTTCAATGATCGACGCCGACGGTCATCCCTTGGTTGCGTGGCCGTAGACGATCGGCGGACGCCGTGGACCATCGGCGGACGGACAGGCCCGGCCCGCGGCCGACACAGTGGCGGCATGGAGAAGACCACGGGGATCAACCGGGCGCAGTTCCTGGCGGGAGCCGCAGGGGTCGGGGCGGGGGTGCTGCTGCCGGCGGGCCGGGTGGAGGCGGTGGCACGAAAACCGGGACTCCAGCGTCACGGTGTCGTCTACACCGTCGGCGCCGGCGAGACGCCCGGCACCGCCTGGAGCGCCGCCCGGATGCGCGGTGACATCCGGGCCATCCACGACGACCTGCACGCCGACACCGTCGACGTCACCGGCGACGGAGTCGAACGCCTCACCGCCACCGCCGCCGAGGTGGCCGAACGCGGGCTGCACGTCTGGCTCCAGCCGACCCTCGGGGACGTCCCGCAGCGGGACATCCTCGACCACCTGGCGGAGACGGGCCGGTTCGCGGAGCGGCTGCGGCGGCAGGGGGCGAGCGTGGAGCTCAGCGTCGGCTGCGAGTTCTGGCTGTTCGTGCCGGGCATCCTGCCGGGGGACACGGCCCTGGAGCGGATCGAGAACCTCATGAAGGGCACCTACGACCCGGTGCGGATGCAGCGCGCGCTGGACCGCTTCACCGCGAGGGCGGCCAAGGTGGGCCGCTCGGTCTTCCACGGCCGCCTGAGCTACGCCGCCGCCCAGGACGACAAGGTCGACTGGAACCTGTTCGACGTGGTCGGCATCGACTACTACTCCTACTTCCCCCAACCCCGTGACTACGTCCGCGAGTTGCGGCAGTACCTGCGCTGGGGCAAGCCCGTCGCCATCACCGAGTTCGGGACCTGCACCTTCGTCGGCGCCCCCGAGGCGGGCGGCATGGGCTGGGACATCGTCGACTACGACAAGGACCCGCCGGAGATCAAGGGGCACGTCGTCCGCAGCGAGCGCACCCAGGCCCGCTACCTGACCCGGCTCCTCGACGTCTTCGAGTCGATGGGCCTCTACGCGGCGATGGCCTTCGAGTTCCTCACCGCGGACGCCCCGCACCGCCCCGACGACCCCCGCCACGACCTGGACATGGCGAGCTACGGCATCGTCAAGGCGATCAAGGACCGCCCCGACGACCCGCGTTCGAACTGGCACTGGGAACCGAAGGAGGCGTTCCACGCGCTGTCCCACCGCTACGGAAGGTGCGGTCGGCGGCGCTAGGGATCCCGGCCGGGTCGTGCCGTCAGCGGCAGTAGCGGTCCCGGTCGGGCCGCTCGCCCGTGGCCAGGAAGCGGGAGACGATCGCGTCCCCGCACGCGGTGCCGTTGTCGAGGTAGGCGTCATGGCCGGTGGAGTCGTTGACGACCATCACGGCCCGCCGGCCGAGCGCCTCACGGAGCTTGAGGGCGCCGCTGAGCGGGGTGGCGGGATCCCGTTCGTTCTGCACCATCAGGATGTTGGACGGCCCCCGGTCGGAGACGTGCACCGGCGCCTCCCTCGGCTCCCACGGCCAGGCGGTGCACGGCATGGCGTTCCTCGGCATGCCCCCGGTCAGCGGGAACTCGGCACGGCTCCTGGCCACGCCCGCGCGGTAGACCGCCGGGTCGCCCGGCCAGTCGACGTCGTTGCAGATGGTGGCGGCGCCGACCGCGGTGACGTTCTGGAGGACGGCCTCGGGCGGACCGGCCGGCGCGGGCGGCACGGTTCCCTTCCGGGCGGCGAGGATCAGCCTGGCCAGCGCCGGGTAGTCGTCGGGGTCGTAGAAGGAGTCGAGCATCGCCTGGCGCAGGACGTTGCCGTTCAGCTCCCCGGGGTTGGCGCCCGGCCAGGGGATCGGCTCGCGGTCGAGGCGGGCGGCGAGCTCCAGGAACAGCGGGCGCACCTCGGCGGCCGTGTCGGCGAGGCGGTCCGGGTTGCCGGGCGCGGCGGCCCACCGGGCGAACTCCGGGAAGTTGTCCTCGGCGCCCCGCTCGAACGCGGCGAGCCAGGCGCGCTCCGCGAGCACGGGGTCCGGGTTGTCGTTGCTGTCCAGGACGACCCGGTCGGTGCGCTTCGGGAACAACTGGAGGTAGGCGTCGGTGACATAGGTGCCGTACGACACGCCCCATACGGACACCTTCCGCTCGCCGAGCGCGGCACGCACACGGTCGAGGTCGCGGGCCTCGTTGAGGGTGCTGATGTGCCGGATCAGTTCACCGCCGTTGCGCGCGCAGGCCTCGGCGACGCGCTGTCCGGCGGCCATGTTGGCGTCGACGGAGCCGTCCGCGGCGGGCCAGGGCAGCAGGGTGGTCCGGGCCAGGTCCCGCTGTTCGAGACCGCAGTCGACGGCGGTCGAGGGCGCCATCCCGCGGGGCGCGAACCCGACCAGGTCGTAGGCCTCGCGGACCTTCTTCGGCAGCTTCTGCCCCTTGCCGGAGGGGTCGTTCATGCTGTCGCCGCCGGGCCCGCCGGGGACCAGCAGCAGGACACCGCGCCGGGCGGCCGGGTTCTCGCTGGGGATACGGGAGACGGCGATCTCGACCCGCGGACCGCCCGGGTCGGCGTAGTCCATGGGCACGGACACGGTCGCACACCGCTGCCGCGGATCGATCCCACTGCCCTCGCAGGCGGTCCATTTCAACGCCGGGCGCCCGGAGACGGCGGAGGAGGCGGCGGAGGCGGACAGCGGGGTCACGACCCCGAAGACGACCCCGGAGGCGGCGGCGATCAGGGCGAGGCTTTTCGTCATCTGCTTCATGGGTACGAGCCTCGTGGATCTCCGACGAGGGTCCCATCCGGTCAACTGCCCTATGTTCCAGGGGGATTACCCCAGGTTCAGCGTCATGATGAGACGATCCTCCCCGGGACCCAGGTAGTTCCTGTGCACCCCTTGCTCCGCCGTGAAACCCAACGACCGGTACAGGGCGACGGCCGCGACGTTGTCCGGCTCCACGGTGAGCCGAACCTCACGGATCCCTTCCTGGCGCAACTGCCGCAGCACTTCGAGCATCAGGCGACGGCCCAGTCCGCGGCGCTGCCGGTCCGGTGCGACGCACAGACTCACGACCCAGCTCCCCTGACGGTCGGAGGTGGTGGCGAAGTACACGTAGCCGTGCAGGCGCATGCCGTCGTCGAGGACCAGCAGGCTTTCGGGGCGCATGTCGAAGAACTGACGCAGGACGAAGTAGGGGTACGGGGTGGCCTGGAAGACCTCGTTGTCGAGACGGTAGAGGTCCGGGAGGTCCTCCTCGCGGGCCGCGCGCATCTTCAGGGCGGGACGAAGAGTATGCATCCTGCCAGAATTGCCCTGCGGGACACGGGACTTCAAGCCGAAGATTTCCGATCTTGGTACCGTGAGGCAATGCATCTGGGATCACCCGGAAACCTCTCGCAATTGAACGCGGAAGCCCCCTGGGACGCATTCGACCCACAGGCCTACGTCAATCACAACTACAGGGACGTGATCCCTGAGGACGCGGCGATCATTTCCATCGTCCGCGCCCACTTCGCTGATCATTTCCGCGCGACTCCGATCCGTCCGGCCCGGGGCATCGATGTCGGCGCCGGAGCCAACCTGTATCCCGCCTTCACCATGCTGCCCTGGTGCGAGGAGATCACCCTGCTCGACCGGGCGCAGCCCAATGTGCGCTACCTCCAGGGCCAGCAGTTCTGCTACGACGCGAGCTGGGACGCGTTCTGGGACCTGCTGTGCCAGGACGAGGCGTACGCCGGGCTCGCGGGGGATCCGCGCGAGAGGTTCGCCGAGGTCACCCGGGTGGAGCGGGCAGACCTCTTCGCTCTGACCGGCCGACGGGAGCGCAGTGGTCGCTGGGAACCATGTTCTTCGTCGCCGAATCCCTCTCCACCAGCCACGAGGAGTTCCGGCACGCCGTCGAGTGCTTTCTGCTGTCGCTGGAGCCCGGAGCACCGTTCGCGGCCGCGTTCATGGAGCACTCCCAGGGATACTTCGTCGGCGAAACGCATTTCCCCGCCTGCGACGTCGGTGAGCCGGAGATCCAATCCAGCATCGAGGCCCATGCCGAAGGGCTCAGAATGTTCACGGTCGGGCAACCCGACGCGGTGCGCCCCGGTTATACGTCCATGATCGTGGCTTGCGGATTCCGCGCCAGGGGTAACTAGAGATTCTCCGAAGGCGGCACGGAACTGGATCGTGAGGGGGCACGCGATGCAGATCAAGCCACGCCAACATCTGCTGGACATCTGGCAGGCGATGGCCCGGCACTCATTCCAGAACGGGGAGTGGGCCTGGGGCGAATGGGGCGGGGAGAGCAGTGTCGCCGACGCGGAGCGCCTCCTCTGCCTCCTCTATCCGGCCACGGAGATCCCGGCGTTCCGCCTGGACGACCCGGACACCACGGGGGACGACGTCCAGCAGGCCCTGAAGAAGGCCGGCGGACGGCTGGGCGTCCCGGTCAACCTCGTCACAGCCGCTTCCCAGTTCATGCAGCGGCACACCGGTGACGACAAGAGGCCCACCTTTGCCGGGGGCCACTACTTCAGCACCCAGGACGAAACCCGGGACATCACCCAGGAACAACGTCAGGTGGGCGTGGTCGACTCCTTCTCCATGTCGATCACCCTGTGCCTCGCCACCCTCGGCTTCCTCAGGGCCTACGAGACCAGGACCCGGCGCATGGACGTCCAGGAGGCGATCGCCGAACTGCGCCAGGCCACCAGCAACCGGCTCACCGCCGCCATGGTCAGCCTGCTGCGCTCCTTCATCGTCAACGTCTTCGACACCGACTCCGACCAGGGCGGTTCGCTCTCCGAACTTCTCGGCCAGGGGCGGCTGTCGCATCGTCAGGTGCTGATCAAGTTCCAGAACCGCTTCCGTCACCTGCGCGCGTCGCTCAACGAGAGCGTGGTCCTCGGTATCGACGTCCAGGAACGCCTCAAGGACGAGAACCAGCTCTTCGAGTGCGGCTGGGCGTGGAGCATCGTCAAGGACGCCCCTACGGTCGTGACCAGTGAGCCCATCGGGCCGCAGCCCGAGGGCGTCGCCGGCGAGGTGCCCTATCTGTACTTCACCGTGGTCGCGCTCGACGGCATCCAGGACCTGTTCTCCGAGCGGACCCTGACCCTGGGCCTGCTCAACGCCGAACAGCAGAAACTCGCCGAGGCGCTCCGGCTGCGCTGGGAGCTCACCCAGCAGTACTGGTCCGGCATCGCCCGCTTCAACGACGAACGCTGGCCCCTGGAGGACATTCCCTGGCGTACGACGGGACAGGCCCTGGAGTCCGAGTACTTCTCCCTCTCCGTCGCCGCCATCCTCGTCCACGACCTGATGCGGCGCCGGGCCACCGACGACGACCTGACCCGCACCGTCGTCGTCATGGAACGCCTCGCCGAACGCGGCCGTGTCACCAGCCGGATGACCCTCGAGGATCCGATGATCCTGCTGCACGACCCGGGTGTCAGCCTGCCGCTTCAGGGCAGCGAACGACTTGGCCCGCTCCTGCAGTGGTCCATGACCGACTTCTCGGCACAGCTGTTGAAGCGGACCGTTCAGCTGTGCACGCTGTCGCGCAACCTCGCCTCGCACGACAGGCTGCTCGCCCTCGCCGAGGACATCTTCGACCACATGTGGGGGCGCCGTATCCGCGACGGCGAGGGTGTCGGCCTGTGGGACAACATCCACGCCGCCTATCCCAGCGCGAAGATCCACCAGCGGAGGGTCCCGGTGTCCTGGAGCATCACCGAGCGGGTCACCGAGGTGATGGTCCAGGCCCACGCGATGTACCGGCAGCCACCGATCCGCAGCCTTGAACTCAGCGAGGGGGCAAGGGCGTTGCTCAGTGAGGCGGCCCATCTTCTGGGCAACGAACAGATGGAGCCCGCGCCCACGGACTCCGGCCTGTACGGAATGGAGCTCAGGAACATCGAGGTCAAGTTGCGCCGGGCCCGCCGACTCGTGGACGAACAGCCGGGCACGGCCTACGCGTTGACTCTCGACGTGCTGGGACAGCTCGACTCGCTCGCCCGTGCCCGGGAAGCCGCGGACCGGGGAGTGTGACCGTGCTGATCTTCGCAGCCTCCGACAAGGGCGGCGCGGGCCGTACCGTCACCAGTGCCAACCTCGCCTACCGCCGTGCGCTGGCCGGGGACGACGTGTGCTACCTGGACTTCGACTTCGGCTCGCCCACCGCGGGGGCCGTGTTCGACGTGGCCGACGCCCTCCGGTCCACGGAGGACCGCGGCCTGCACGCCTATCTGACGGGGCAGGGCAGCGAGCCGGCCCGGATCGACGTCTGGGCCGCCACCGAACACGAGGTGCTGCGCCGACCGCCGCCCGGGTGCGGCCGGCTGGTGCTGATGCCGGGCGACGTCAGCGGCGGCGAGTTCGCCACCAGCGACGACCACCTGCGCCGCTGCGTCGACCTGCTGATGAGGCTGGACTACGAGTTCGAGCTGGTCGTCGTCGACCTCAGTGCCGGCCGCTCGTACGCCGTCGACATGGCTCTGGAGGCCACCGCACAGCCCGAGACGAGCGCGGTCACGGCGCGCTGGCTGGTCTTCCACCGCTGGACCCGCAAACACGTGGCCGCCGCGGCGAGCCTCGTCTTCGGCAGGCGAGGCATCATCGCGGGCGGTGTCGCGCGCGGCCATCACGAAGAGGAGTTGCGCGCCGCCATCCGCTTCGTACGGGCCGCCGTACCCGATCCCGACTCCTCGCTGTGGTCACAGGTCTCACCCACTCAGTCGGCATGGATGCGCAAGACGGACAGCGACCTCAAGCACCTCGCGTCCGCCCTGGGCATCGGCTACAGCCAGGTTCTCGGCTCCGTGCCGCTGGAACCGGTCCTGCAGTGGCGGGAGCAGCTCATCACCGACGAGGACGTGCTGGACAGCCAGATCGCCAACGAGGAGACCTGGCAGGCGCTGAGCCGGCTCGCGGCACGCCTGACCGACGACAAGTACTGGGAGCAGGCGTGACCGAAGCCGTCTTCCGGGAAACCACCGCGGAGTCCCGCACCCAGTCCGTGCCCCTGTCCCATCTCTCCCTCGAACTGGGCCATCTCTACATGGAGGACTTTGAAGCGGGCCCCGGGCGGCTGCGCGAGCACTTCGCCGAGGTGCGGATCTGGGTGGACGCCGCACGAGCCTCCGCCGCCCGTCGCGGCAAGCGGCCCCGCATCAGCACCTGCTTCCTGATCGACGACTACTTCACCCGCTTCTCCACCCCGGCCGACCTCGTTCCGCATGTGCTGCACGAGGCCGAGCGGGCCGGACTCGTCATCGACTACCTCGCCCGCGAGTCGGCCTGCGCCGTCGCGGACCGGATCGAACTCGCCGAGTCCGTCATGCACCGGCTCGTCGAGTCGCCGCCACCGGGCAGCTACGGCTCCCGCCCGGCCGTCAGCCAGACCGGCTGGCTTGCCAACGGCCAGCGCACGCCCACCACCGCACGCAGCGCCCTGGGCGAGGTCAAGGGCTGGCAGCCGCCCCTTGAGATCGCGGCCCGCAACCACTCGCTTTTCATGGACGTGGAGTTGTGGTCCGAGAAAGACGGCCGACGGCTGTGGTCGTGCCCCTTCCTGGCCGCCGTATGGCAGCTGGCCCGGCTCGGACTCCTACGGCACCTCGGTGCACCCGTGCTGGTGCCGCGGCCCTGGAACGGCGAGGGCTTCCCGCACGACTGGGACCAACTGCCGCCGCTGCTCGGGCTCAACGGCTCGGCGGCCCCCTTCAGTGCCTACCGCACCTGCACGCTCCTACCGAACCGCTTCCTCGCCGTCGAGGACGCGGTCAGGCTCATCCTCGACCAGACGGACGTCGATGCACAGGCCCTCCGGCAGGTGGCGGAACGGTCGGCGCGTGAAGGGTTGGCGGTCCCCGCGGCGATCGCCCAGCGCGCGACCTACGTCTTCTACGAGGGCCCCGCCGACGCCGGTTCGTCCGAGGAGGGCTGAGATGGCACCTCTCCGGCCACCCGGCCCCGCGGTGCTCGTCTGCGGGGAGGTACGCACCTGTCTGCTGCCGTCCTCCCAGGCGCTGGACAGCAGGGCCGCCGCCCAGTTGCTGAGACTGCGCGCCGACGAACCCGTCCTGTTGTCCGAGCGGCCCAACCTGTACGCCCGTTCGCCCGAGCGCCTGACCGGGGTGGACTGCTGGTTGCCGACCTCCAACGGCGCGAGGGTCCGGGCCGTCGGTACGGTGGCCGTGCGCGCCGCGCTCACCGAGGGCCGGCTGTTGCAGGCCACGGCGTACTTCAGCGTCCGGGCCTCCGGGCCCGACATGCGCCGCCCCTGGGGGCAGTACCTCGTGCAGCCGGGACTGGTCGAGCCGTTCGGGAAGCTTCCCGCGGAGGCCGTGGCGGACGGCGTGCTGCGAGGCGCAGGACGCGGCGAGCTGGCTCTCGGCATGATCGCCGAAGGCCTGCTCGCCCAACTCCTGCGGCATCCCCTGCTGGATCGCAACGCGCCCTTCAAGTCCCGTCGTACCCAATTGCGTTGGGTGGCGCACCGGGGGACTGAGGAAGCCGGGGCCGCGCTGGAACGCTTCACCCTGGCCGAGGACGGATTGCGGACCATGGCGCTGAGGCTGCCGGAAGACCTCCCGGCCGCCTCGGCGGCGGGCCTGAGCGAGGATCTCGCGCTGCACGACTGGCTGCTGACGACCGTCGGACACATGCTGGACACCAGCCGGATCGGCGCGGCCGACGGACCCTCGGCGGTTCTGGCGCTGCGCCCGGCCGTCGACCATCTGTTGCACCTGTGGATGCCGCGCGCCCGGGTCGACCCCGCCCTGGGGCACCTGTGGGACGTGCTGGAACAGACACCGGGGTTCACCCGCCAGTGGCAGACCCATGTGCAGCGCATCCGCGACCAAATGGCCCTCCAGGCCATCCCGTTGCTGCACCAGGCGCTGTCACCGCGCTGACCCGGTGGCCCGACGATTCCGGCGGAAGAGGCAGGCATGGACGGAGAACCGGGCACCCCGCGCGGCGCGGCGGGCGGGCTGCGCATACCCCCGGTGGTGCTGAAGGTCCTGATCACCGTGGCCGTGGGGACGGCCACCTACGTGATCACCAACCTGATCGACCAGTCCGAGGCGGAGTTGTGGCAGGTCGCCCTGGCCGTCATCATCGGCGGCGCGACGCTGATCGTGCAGTACATGGTGGACTTCGAACAGCGTCTGGTCGCGGTGGAGGCAGGTCAGGATCAGAACAGGACCGACCTGCGGGAGCGGCTGACCGAGCACCGCGACGAGATGACGGAGTTGGTGGACCGGGGCTTCCGGCGGGTCGGAGAGGTGACGGCGCTGTTCGGCACGCTGGAGGACTCGGGGGTGCCGTCCGACGAGGTCTCTCGGCTGATCAGGGGGGCCGCGCAGGTGGGAGCGCAGGGCCAGGGCCTCATGCAGGAGTTCGTACGGGCCGAGATCACCCGGCTCGCCTCGATGATGACGGCCCTGACCTCCCGGACCGCCGACTGGCCGGGTGAGAACAACGACACGCTCATCGACCTCACCCAGTGCGCCCGCCAGAGCATCGACGCCACCAGCAGCTTCGTCGACCTGGCCTTCTGGAAGACCGCACCTGCCAGGCACTATCTGGACGTGCAGCGAGAGGCGATCCGGCGCCATGGTGTGAAAGTCAGGCGGCTGTTCATCGTGACTGTTCCCGACGAGGTCAACGACGACCTGGACGAGATCCTCGCCGACCAGAGAGACGCGGGCATAGAGGCCGGGGTGCTGGTCCTGTCCCAACTGCCGTCACGCGTCAGGGTGGGCGAGACACTCGACGTCGTGATCTTCGACGGGGAGCTCTGCTTCGAGATCATCACGGATGTGCGGCAGCTCAACCCCAAGGCGAGACTGGACGCCCGCGTGGAGAACGTCACCCGACGCACCGCCCGCTTCGACGAGCTCTGGGACGCCTGCGCGGAAGGCCCTCCGGAACTCCGCGGACGCTGACGGCCTTGCCGGGCGCGCCAGAGCCGTTGCGATCCGCGGCGCCGGTTCCGACCTGACCCAGTCCCCGGGTAGGCGAGAATGGCCCCATGAGTCTGTTCCGCGACGACGCCATCGTGCTGCGCACCCGGACGCCGGGCGAGGCGGGCGGAGTCGTGCCGGGGGGCCTCGCCCGGCCGACGACCCGCGGGAGTGTCCGATGAGTCTCTTCCGGGACGACGGGGTCGTGCTGCGGACGCAGAAGCTCGGCGAGGCGGACCGGATCATCACGTTGCTCACCCGTGGGCACGGGCGGGTGCGGGCCGTGGCCAGGGGGGTGCGGCGGACCAAGTCCAAGTTCGGGGCGCGGCTCGAACCCTTCTCCCACGTCGACGTGCAGTTCTTCGCGCGCGGGAGCGAGCTGGTCGGGCGGGGGCTGCCGCTGTGCACGCAGAGCGAGACCATCGCGCCGTACGGTGGCGGGATCGTCTCCGACTACGCCCGGTACACCGCCGGGACGGCCATGCTGGAGACCGCCGAGCGGTTCACCGATCACGAGGGCGAGCCCGCCGTGCAGCAGTACCTGCTGCTCGTGGGGGCCCTCAGGACCCTCGCCCGGGGTGAGCACGCCCCCCACCTCGTCCTCGACGCCTTCCTGCTGCGCTCCCTCGCCGTCAACGGCTACGCCCCCAGCTTCAGCGACTGCGCGAAGTGCGGGATGTCCGGCCCGAACCGTTTCTTCTCCGTCGCCGCCGGAGGCTCCGTCTGCGTGGACTGCCGGGTGCCCGGCAGCGTCGTACCCTCGCCGGGGACCCTGGAACTCCTCGCCGCGCTGCTTACGGGAGACTGGGAGACCGCGGACGCCAGCGAGCCGCGGTACGTCCGGGAGGGCAGCGGCCTGGTGTCCGCCTACCTGCACTGGCATCTGGAACGCGGGCTCAGGTCCCTGCGTTACGTAGAGAAGCAACCCTGAGAGGGAGACGAGAACCACCATGGTCGTACGCGGGATCCTCGGTCGTCAGCGCCGTGAGTACAGGGCGCCCGAGCCGCACCCGTCCGGCGCCCGCGCGCCGAAGCTCCCCGGAGAGCTGATCCCCGAGCACGTGGCGATCGTCATGGACGGGAACGGCCGCTGGGCCAAGGAGCGCGGCCTGCCGCGGACGGAGGGGCACAAGGTCGGCGCCGAGCGGGTGCTCGACGTCCTTCAGGGCGCGATCGAGGCCGGCGTGAAGAACATCTCGCTGTACGCCTTCTCCACCGAGAACTGGAAGCGCTCGCCCGACGAGGTCCGCTTCCTCATGAACTTCAACCGCGACTTCATCCGCAAGACCCGCGACCAGCTCGACGAGCTCGGCGTCCGGGTGCGCTGGGTGGGCCGGATGCCCAAGCTGTGGAAGTCCGTCGCCAAGGAGCTCCAGGTCGCCCAGGAGCAGACCAAGGGCAATGACAAGCTCACGCTGTACTTCTGCATGAACTACGGCGGACGTGCCGAGATCGCCGATGCCGCGCAGGCCCTCGCCGAGGACGTGAAGGCGGGCCGCCTCGACCCCGCCAAGGTCACCGAGAAGACCCTCGCGAAGTACCTGTACTACCCGGACATGCCCGACGTGGACCTGTTCCTGCGGCCCAGCGGCGAGCAGCGCACCTCCAACTACCTGCTCTGGCAGAGCGCGTACGCCGAGATGGTCTTCCAGGACGTCCTGTGGCCCGACTTCGACCGCCGCGACCTGTGGCGGGCCTGTGTCGAGTTCGCCTCCCGCGACCGCCGCTTCGGCGGGGCCGTCCCCAACGAGGAGCTGCTCGCCATGGAGGAGGCGATGAAGGGCGACCCGGAGGCCTGAGCCCCCGAGCCGCCCTTCACCGACTACGAAGGACTCAGCTGGTCGTCACCGCCGTGTCGTCGATCACGAAGCTCGTCTGGAGCGAGGAGTCCTCGACCCCGGTGAACTTCAGCGTGACCGTCTGACCGGCGAAGGCCGACAGGCTGAAGGACTTCTGGACGTAACCGCTGGCCGCGTTGAGGTTCGAGTACGTGGCCAGGGTCGTCGACCCGGCGGTCACCGTCAGCTTGTCGTACTGCGTGCTGGTGGTGGTCTCCGCCGTGTCGATGTGCAGGTAGAAGGTGAAGGTCGTGCCCGTGCAGCCGCTCGGGACCGTCACCGACTGGGACAGCGTGTCGGTGTGGGTGGAGCCGTAGCCGTCCAGCCACGCCTTGTAGGAGCCGGTACGGGCGGCCTCACCGCTGGCGTTGGTGATCACCCCGCTGGACGCGGTCCAGGTCGTGTTGCCCGACTCGAAGCCCGCGTTGCCCAGCAGCTGCGTCGAGGTGCAGCTGCCGCCGCCGGAGGCGTTCACCGTCCAGGTGAAGGACGCCGTGCCGGTCGCCCCCGTGCTGTCCGTCACCGTGACCGTGGTGCTGTAGGTCCCGGCCGTGGTCGGAGTCCCGGAGATCGCGCCGGTGGACGAGCTGATCGACAACCCGGTGGGCAGACCGGAGGCCGCGTAGGTCAGTGAGCCGCTGTTGGTCGAGCTCGCGCTGATCTGGAGGCTTACGGCCGTCCCGACCGTGCTGGTCTGGCTGCCCGGGTTGGTCACCGTCACACCGGTCGACGGCACGGTGATGTGGCTGCCGACGTTGATGCCCGCGAAGGCGTTGCCGACCCCGGCGTACTGGGTGGAGCTGGTGCCGTACAGCGCCGCGGCCGCGTTCAGGGCGGCGGTGCGGGCGCCGGCGTAGGTGGTGCTGGACGTCATGTACGTCGTCAGCGCCTTGTACCAGATCTGGAGGGCCGCGGCCCGGCCGATCCCGGCGACGGCGACCCCGTCGGAGGTCGTGCTGGTGTAGGTGACGCCGTTGATGGTCTTGGTGCCGCTGCCCTCGGAGAGCAGGTAGAACATGTGGTTCGCGGGCCCGGACGAGTAGTGCACGTCGAGGTTGCCGACCCCCGAGTACCAGCTGTCCGCCGAACTGCCGTCCTTGCTCGGCTTGTCCATGTACCGCAGCGGCGTGCCGTCGCCGTTGATGTCGATCTTCTCGCCGATGAGGTAGTCACCGACGTCGGTGGAGTTGTTGGCGTAGAACTCCACGCCGGTGCCGAAGATGTCGGAGGTGGCTTCGTTGAGGCCCCCCGACTCACCGGTGTAGTTGAGCCCGGCCGTGTTGGAGGTGACGCCGTGGGTCATCTCGTGCCCGGCCACGTCCAGCGAGGTCAGCGCGTGCGTGCCGCCCGAGCCGTCGCCGTAGGTCATGCAGAAGCAGTCGTCGTCCCAGAAGGCGTTGACGTACGACGAGCTGTAGTGGACGCGGCTGTAGGCGGCCACCCCGTCGTTCTTGATGCCGCTGCGCCCGAAGGTGTTCTTGTAGAAGTCCCAAGTCTCCTGGGCGCCGTAGTGCGCGTCCACGCCGGCGGTCTGGGTGTTGGAGCCCGAGCCGGTGCCCCAGACGTCGTCGGCGTCGGTCATCAGGGTGCCGGTGCCCGAGGTGCCGTTGTTGAGGCTGTACGTCTTGTGGCCGCCGCGCGAGGTGTCGTACAGCTGGTACGTCGACCCGGACAGCGTGGTGCCCAGGGTGACCGAGCCGCTGTACTGGCTGTTGCCGGTGCCGGTCTCCACGCCCTCGAAGCGGGAGAGCTCGGCGCCGGTCGTGGCGTCGGTGATGACGTGCAGCTTGCTGGGGGTGCCGTCGTCCTGGAAGCCGGAGACCACCGTTTCCCAGGCGAGCTTCGGGGTGCCCGAGCCCGCCCAGATCACCTTGCGGGCGCTCTGCGCGGCGGGCTTGTCGGCCTTGAGCGCCTTGGCGGCCTTCAGCGCCTTGGACTCGGCGGACGCCTTGCCGAAAGTCGCGGTCGTCGACTTCACCGAGACGGTACGGCGGTTGTTGTTGAAGGTCGTGCTCACGGTGCCGGCGGCCAGCGAGGCCGGGGGTGTGTGCACGACCAGGTCGCCGCCGAGGACCGGCAGGCCGTCGTAGGTGCGCTCGTAACGGGTGTGCAGGGTGCCGTCGTTGTCCTTGACGACGTCCTTGACGACCAGTTTCTCCTTGGCTCCGAGGCCCAGGGAGTCGGCGGTCGCCGCTGCCTTGCCGGACGCGCTCTTGATCAGCGCGGTGCGCTGGGCCGGGGAGAGCTTGGCCTCCAGGCCTCCGGCGCGCAGCGGGCTGGGGTGGGGGGAGGCGGGCCCGGCGGCGGCGGGGACCGTCTGGACGCCTACGGCGAGGAGGGACGCGGCGGCCACCAGGGACGCGGCGACGGCGGATCTTCGTGGGGAGGGTCTCACTCGTACTCCTACTGCGACGACGGGGGTGGAGGTGCCGTGCGGGAACTGCGTGAGAGCTGGAGGGAGCGTGGCACGGTTGTCCGGGTCATGTCATGCAGTGGAGTGAGAGCCAAGGGTTATCCCTCGGCTCCGATGTGTGTTTGCTGTGGGTCAGCTCTGGGCGGCGGTCGCGCAGTCCGCGCAGGTGCCGAAGATCTCCACGGTGTGCGCCACGTTGACGTATCCGTGCTCGGCGGCGATCGCGTCGGCCCACTTCTCGACGGCCGGACCCTCGACCTCGACGGCCTTGCCGCAGACCCGGCAGACCAGGTGGTGATGGTGGTCACCGGAGGAGCAGCGGCGGTAGACGGACTCGCCGTCGGAGGTGCGCAGGACGTCGACCTCGCCCGCGTCGGCGAGGTTCTGGAGGGTGCGGTAGACCGTGGTCAGACCGACCGCGTCGCCCTTGTGCTTGAGCATGTCGTGCAGTTCCTGCGCGCTGCGGAACTCGTCGACCTCGTCGAGGGCCGCCGCCACGGCGGCCCGCTGCCGGGTGGCGCGGCCCTTCACGGGCGGTCCAGCGGTCGTCACGGGTTCCTCCTTCGTTCGGCGCCTGCCGGGCCATTGTGCCAGCCCGGCCTGTGCCTGGTCAGACGCCGGCCGTGCCCTCCGGCTCCCGAGTGGCCGGAATTGCACACTCCGCGGGGTCCCCGGCCGGCTGCCGGGCGGCCGCCGCGCGGGCGCGGCGCCTGGCCAGCGGGGTGGCGAGGGCGGTCAGCAGGATGAACGCGGCGATGGTCAGCAGCACGATCGTCGCACCGGGCGGCACGTCCTGGTAGTACGAGGTCACGGTGCCGCCGATCGTGACCGTCACCCCGATCGCGACCGCGATCGCGAAGGTGGCCGCGAAGCTCCGGCTGAGCTGCTGGGCCGCCGCCACCGGCACCACCATCAGCGCGCTCACCAGCAGCAGTCCGACCACCCGCATGGCGACGGTCACCGTGACCGCGGCCGTGACCGCGGTGAGCAGGTTGAGCGCCCGCACCGGAAGTCCGGTGACCCGGGCGAACTCCTCGTCCTGGCTGACCGCGAAGAGCTGCCGGCGCAGGCCCAGGGTGACCAGCACCACGAACGCGGCCAGCACGCAGATCGCCGTCACGTCCGACTCGGAGACCGTGGACAGTGAACCGAACAGGTAAGAGGTCAGGTTGGCGTTGGAGCCGCCGGGCGCGAGGTTGATGAACATCACGCCGCCGGCCATACCGCCGTAGAAGAGCATCGCGAGGGCGATGTCACCCCGGGTCTTCCCGTACCAGCGGATCAGCTCCATGAGGACCGCGCCGAGCACCGAGACCAGGGTCGCCATCCACACCGGCGACCAGGAGAGCAGGAAGCCGAGGCCGACGCCGGTCATCGCGACATGGCCGATGCCGTCGCCCATGAGGGCCTGGCGGCGCTGGACCAGGTAGATGCCGACGGCGGGGGCGGTGATGCCGACCAGGACGGCCGCGAGCAGGGCCCGCTGCATGAAGGCGTAGTCGAGGAGGTCCATCAGCTCAGCAGTCCTGTGCGCATCGGCTCGTGCTCGGGGGAGTGGGGGTGGACGTGGTCGTGGCCCGGCAGGGCGTGCTGGCCGACCGCGCGTGGGGGAGGGCCGTCGTGCAGGACGCAGCCGTCCCGCAGGACGACCGCGCGGTCGATCAGCGGCTCCAGGGGGCCGAGTTCGTGCAGCACGAGCAGGACCGTGGCGCCCTGGGCCACCTGCTCCTTCAGCGTCCGCGCCAGCACCTCCTGGCTGGCCAGGTCCACGCCCGCCATCGGCTCGTCCATGATCAGCAGTTCGGGTTCGGCGGCGAGGGCGCGGGCGATCAGGACGCGCTGGTGCTGGCCGCCGGAGAGGGCGTTGACGGAGTCCTTCGCGCGGTCCGCCATGCCGACCAGCTCCAGGGCCCGGCGCACGGCCGCGTGGTCGGCCTTGCGGAGCATGCCGAAGCGGGCGCGGGAGAGCCGACCGGAGGAGACGATCTCGGTGACGGTCGCGGGGACCCCGCCCGCGGCGGTGGTGCGCTGCGGGACGTAGCCGATGCGGGCCCAGTCGCGGAAGCGGGCGCGCGGGGTGCCGAAGAGCTCGATCTCCCCGGCGGACACGGGCACCTGGCCGATGATCGCGCGGATCGCGGTGGACTTGCCGGAGCCGTTGGCCCCGAGCAGCGCGACGACCTCACCGCGCTCCACGGTGAGGTCGATACCGCGCAGGACGGGGCGCGAGCCCAGGTCGGCGCGGACCCCGCGCAACGCGATGGCGGGCTCGGTCATGCCGTCCTCCGGTGTCATTTCGCTCCCAGGGCGCTCTGGAGCGCCTTGAGGTTGGCTTCCTGGACCGAGAAGTAGTCCTTGCCGCGGGACTTGGCGGTGATGCCCTCGATCGGGTCGAGGACGTCCGTCTTCAGCCCGGCGTCGGAGGCGATGGTCTTCGCGGTCTTGTCGCTGACGAGCGTCTCGTAGAACACGGTGGTGACGCCGTCGGCCTTCGCCATCCTCTCAAGGTCCCTGACGCGGTTGGCGCTGGGCTCCGACTCGGGGTCGAGGCCGTTGATGGCCTCCTCGGTGAGGCCGTAGCGCTCGGCGAGGTAGCCGAAGGCGGCGTGGGTGGTGATGAAGACCTTGGAGTCGGTGTTCCTCAGCCCGTCCTCGAACTGCGTGTTCAGGGCGTCGAGCCTCTTCACCAGGGCCGCGGTGTTGGCCTTGTAGGCCGCCGCGTGGTCCGGGTCGGCCTTCTCGAAGGCGGCACCGACGCCCTGGGCGACCTCCGCGTACTTCACCGGGTCGAGCCAGATGTGGGGGTCCTTGCCGCCGGCTTCCTCGCCGTGTTCGTCGTCGTGCTCGGCCGCGTGGCCGCCGACCTCGTTGCCGTGCTCCTCCAGGGAGGTCAGCGTGGCCGCGTCGATCGTGGTCCCGACCCCGGACTGGGCCACCGCCTCGTCGACGGAGGGCTGGAGGTTCTTGAGGTAGAGCACCGCGTCGGACTCCTGGAGCTGCGCGGTCTGCTTGGCGCTGATCTCCAGGTCGTGCGGCTCCTGGCCGGGCTGGGTCAGGCTGGTGACGTGCACGTGGTCTCCGCCGATCTGCTCGGCGAGGAAGGCCATCGGGTAGAAGGACGCGACGACGTCGAACTTGTCGGTGTTGCCCGCGGCGGCGCTGTCGGTGGAGCACGCGGAGAGGGCGGCGAGGGCAGCGGCGGCGGCGACCGCGGGTATCAGGCGTCGTCGTACGTTCATGACAGTCATTTTCATCAAATATGGAAACCGTTGTCAACAAAGCCTCGGACCGCGAACCGATTTGATACCGGGGGTGGAAGCGCCGGTAACCTGAGGCATTCGCTGCCGTCCATTCGTCATGAAGAGAGCACCGTGGCCGCCGACAAGATCGACACCATCGTCAGCCTGAGCAAGCGCCGGGGCTTCGTTTTCCCCTGTAGTGAGATCTACGGCGGTCAGCGCGCCGCCTGGGACTACGGACCGCTGGGTGTCGAGCTCAAGGAGAACCTGAAGCGTCAGTGGTGGCGCTACATGGTGACGTCGCGTGAGGACGTGGTCGGTCTCGACTCGTCCGTGATCCTGGCCCCCGAGGTCTGGGTCGCCTCCGGTCACGTGGCCACCTTCACCGACCCGCTGACCGAGTGCACCTCCTGCCACAAGCGGTTCCGCGCGGACCACCTGGAGGAGGCCTACGAGGCCAAGCACAAGCGCGCCCCGGAGAACGGCCTGGCGGACGTGAACTGCCCCAACTGTGGCAACAAGGGCCAGTTCACCGAGCCCAAGCAGTTCTCGGGTCTGCTCTCCACCCACCTCGGCCCGACCCAGGACACCGGCTCGGTCGCCTACCTGCGTCCGGAGACCGCGCAGGGAATCTTCACCAACTTCGCCCAGGTGCAGGTCGCCTCGCGCAAGAAGCCGCCGTTCGGCATCGCGCAGATGGGCAAGTCCTTCCGCAACGAGATCACGCCCGGCAACTTCATCTTCCGCACCCGCGAGTTCGAGCAGATGGAGATGGAGTTCTTCGTCAAGCCGGGCGAGGACGAGAAGTGGCAGGAGTACTGGATGGAGCAGCGCTGGAACTGGTACACCGGCCTGGGCCTGCGCGAGGAGAACATGCGGTGGTACGAGCACCCGAAGGAGAAGCTCTCCCACTACTCCAAGCGCACCGCCGACATCGAGTACCGCTTCCAGTTCGGCGGCAACGAGTGGGGTGAGCTGGAGGGTGTGGCCAACCGCACCGACTACGACCTCACCGCCCACTCCAAGGCCTCCGGCCAGGACCTCGTCTACTACGACCAGGAGGCCGGCGAGCGCTGGACGCCGTACGTCATCGAGCCCGCGGCCGGTGTCGGCCGCGCGATGCTGGCGTTCCTGCTCGACGCCTACGTCGAGGACGAGGCCCCCAACGCCAAGGGCAAGCTGGAGAAGCGCACGGTGCTGCGCCTCGACCACCGTCTCGCCCCGGTGAAGGTCGCGGTCCTGCCGCTGTCCCGCAACGCCGAGCTGTCCCCGAAGGCCAAGGGGCTCGCCCAGGCGCTGCGCCAGCACTGGAACATCGAGTTCGACGACGCCGGTGCGATCGGCCGCCGCTACCGCCGCCAGGACGAGATCGGTACGCCGTACTGCGTCACGGTCGACTTCGACACCCTCGAGGACAACGCGGTGACGGTCCGCGAGCGTGACTCCATGAAGCAGGAGCGGGTCTCCCTCGACCAGATCGAGGGCTACCTCGCGGGGCGCCTCGTGGGCGCCTAGTCCCCGACCGGAACGCCGGGTGGGCCATGTCGGCCCGCCCGGCGTTTTTTCATGCCTGGGGGTGACAGCTGACAGATATTGAAATCTGTCAGCTGTCATGCCAGAGTGGAGCGCATGACGATACGCACCCGAACCCTCGGCACCACCGGCCCCCAGGTCTCCGCCCTCGGCCTCGGCTGCATGGGCATGTCGCCCATGTACGGCGACGTGGACCGCACGGAGTCGATCGCCACGATCCACGCCGCCCTGGAGGCGGGCGTGACCCTGCTCGACACCGGCGACTTCTACGCCATGGGCCACAACGAGCTGCTGATCGGCGAGGCCCTGCGCACCGCCCCCGCCGCCCGCCGCGAACAGGCCCTGCTGAGCGTGAAGTTCGGTGCGCTGCGCGGCCCGGGCGGTGAATGGTCGGGCTACGACGGCCGCCCCGCCGCCGTGAAGAACTTCGCCGCGTACTCCCTCCAGCGCCTCGGCGTCGACCACATCGACGTGTACCGCATCGCCCGGCTCGACCCCGACGTCCCCATCGAGGAGACGGTCGGCGCGATCGCCGAACTGATCGAGCAGGGCTACGTCCGCCACGTGGGCCTCAGCGAGGTCGGCGCCGAGACCATCCGCCGGGCCGCCGCCACCGCGCCCATCGCGGACCTCCAGATCGAGTACGCCCTGATCTCGCGCGGCATCGAGGAGGAGGTCCTGCCGACCACCCGTGAACTGGGCATCTCCATCACCGCCTACGGCGTCCTGTCCCGCGGCCTCATCTCCGGCCACTTCTCCGCCGACCGGCAGCTGGCCGCGAACGACTTCCGGGCCCACTCGCCCCGCTTCCAGGACGGCAACCTCCAGCACAACCTGAACCTCGTCGAGGCGCTCCGGAAGATCGCCGAGCAGAAGGGCGTCACCGTGGCGCAGATCGCCATCGCCTGGGTGCTGTCGCGGGGCGAGGACATCGTGCCGCTCGTCGGCGCCCGCACCCGGGAGCGGCTCGCGGAGTCGCTGGGCGCCCTGGACGTCGTACTGGACGCCGACGACCAGCGCGCGATCGAGGACGCCGTGCCGGCCGACGCTGCGGCGGGCGAGCGCTATCCGGCCGCGCAGATGACCCACCTGGGCAGCAAGTAGCGGCCACCGTGCCAGGTACCGTCAGGACATGGCACCGACCACCGAGACCCTGACCGCCGAGCGCATCCTCGAAGCCACCGAGGAGGTGCTGCGCCGGCACGGCCCCGCGAAGGCCACCGTGGTCGACGTGGCCCGCGCGCTCGGCGTCAGCCACGGCAGCGTCTACCGCCACTTCCGCACCAAGGCCGCGCTCCGCGAGGCGGTCATCAAGCGGTGGCTGGACCGTACCTCCGAGGCCCTCGCCGGCATCGCCGCCGACGAGGACCGGGCGCCGGGGGACCGGCTGCGCGACTGGCTCGCCGCCCTCTTCGAGGCCAAGCGCCGCAAGGCGTACGACGATCCGGAGCTGTTCGCCACCTACATGGTGCTGACCAGGGAGGCCGGCTCGGTGGTCGACGAGCACATCGACGACCTCACCGGCCAGCTCACCCGGATCATCGAGGCGGGAGTCGCCTCCGGTGCCTTCGCCGCCGGGGACCCGGCGGCCGAGGCCCGCGCCGTCTTCCAGGCCACCGGCCGCTTCCACGACCCCGCGTACTTCACCGTGTGGCAGCTGCCGGAGGCCGACGACGACTTCGCGACGCTGGTGGAACTCCTGCTGAGGGCCCTGCGCACGGACTAGAGTGTGCCGCCCGGCCGAAGAGAGGCGAGCGCGCCGATGTCCCCGACCATCCGCAGGGCCGTGATCCCCGCCGCCGGCCTCGGCTCCCGGCTGCTGCCGCTGACCAAGGCGACGCCGAAGGAGATGCTCCCGGTCGGCGACAAGCCGGTCGTCGAGCACACCGTGCGGGAGCTGGTGGACTCCGGCATCACCGACATCACCATCGTGGTCTCCGGCGGCAAGTCCCTGATCCAGGACCACTTCCGCCCCAACCCCGCCCTGGTCGAGCAGCTGCGCGCCGACGGCAAGACGGCCTACGCGGACGCCGTCGAGGAGATCGCCGAACTGGCCCGCCGGGGCCACATCACCTACCTCGACCAGCACGGCCCCTACGGCAACGGCACCCCGGTCCTCAACGCCGCCCGCTCCTTCGGCGACGAACCCGTCCTCGTGCTCTGGCCCGACGACGTGTTCGTGGCCGAGGTGCCGCGCGCCCAGCAGCTCATCCGCGCCTACGAGCAGACCGGCTGCCCGGTCCTCGCCCTTCTGCCGATGGACCCCACCGAGTCCCAGCGCTACGGCGTGCCCGTCGTGCAGGAGGACCTCGGCGGCGGCACCCTGCGCATCACCGGCCTGGTCGAGAAGCCCGACCCCGCCGCCGCCCCGTCCGCCTACGCGGCGATCGGCGGCTACGTCGTCACCCCGGGCATCATCGACGAACTGCGCGAGCGCACCCGCCGCTGGTACGAGCACCGCACCGGCGAGATCTACCTGACCGACGCCATCAACGCCTACGCGGCGACCCGGGCGGTGTACGGCCAGGTCATCCAGGGCCGCTGGTACGACACCGGAAATCCGGCCGACTACCTGGTGGCCCAGATGGCGCACGCCCTGGCCCACCCCGAGTACGGACCGCTGCTGCGGGGCCTGGTCGCCGACCTGGACACCCCCGACGGCGCCTGAACCTCACCCCTCCGCCGGATCCACCGTGGCCTGGTGCGCCTCGGCCAGATGCTCCTCCGCCTTCAGCCAGGGCAGGAACTGCGCGGCCCTGCGCCAGCCGCAGGTCTCGCATCTGATCATGCGTTGCGGGCCCTTGCGCAGCACATGGACGACGTGCTCCCGCCCGTGCTGGTCCCAGCGGCTCACCTTGCTCGTGTTCGTCTGCAACATGTGCCTCGCCTCCGGCAAGGAGTGTGCAGCAAGAACAACATCAACAGCAGTATCTTCACGGGGCGTTCGCCGCGACTTGAGCCGCGTCAGGTCATCGTGCGCGGCAGCCGCAGGCTCAGCACGCCCGTCAGCGCCACCCCGGCCAGCTGCACGAGCAGGGTCGTCACCAGGGCGTCCCGCATGCCCAGACCCGGCACCAGGGCGAGGAAGAGGCTGCCCAGCGTGGCCACGCCCAGCGCCAGCGAGGCCTGCTGGGTGGTGACCATCACGCCGCTGCCCACCCCGGCCCGCGCGGGCGGCACCTCGGACAGCACGAGCCGCAGCACCACCGGGAGCTGGAGCGCCTGGCCCACCCCGGCGATCGCACCGCCGGGCAGCAGGGCGAGCAGGCCCAGGTCGGGCCAGGAGAGCCGGGCGGCCAGGATGATCAGGCCGAGACCGACCCCCTGGATCAGCGCGCCCGCGGTCACCACCCGGGTGCCGTAGCGGGCGATCAGCCGGGGCCCGGCGATCGACGTGAACAGGAAGGTCACCGCCAGCGGGACCAGGGCCAGGCCCGCCTGGACCGGGCTGCGGCCCGCGCCCTCCTGGAGCGCCACCGCGATCACGAACATGAAGCCGGAGAAGCCCATCGAGAAGGGCACGATCAGGACCAGGCCCCGGCGCAGCGACACCAGCGCGAAGAGGCTCGGCGGCACCAGCGGTGTCCGCCCCGCGCGGTCCGCCCGGCGCTCCACCGCGAGGAACGCCCCCGCCAGGAACGGGAACGCCGCCAGTGACAGCCACGTCCACAGCGGCCAGCCCGCCGCCCGGCCCTCGGTCAGCGGGGCCAGCAGCGCCAGCAGGGACGCGGCGAGCAGGACCGTGCCGGGGCCGTCCACCGGCTCCGGGCGCGGGGAGCGGGTCTCCGGGATCGTACGGGCCGCGAGGAGCAGGCCGACGACTACGACCGGGACGTTCACCAGGAACGCGGCCCGCCAGCTGGTGCCCGCGATGTCCGCCGCCACCAGGACACCGCCGAGGATCTGGCCCGCCACCATCGCGAGGCCCGCCGTGGCGCCGTAGAGGCCCATCGCACGGGCCCGGCGGGGTCCGGCGGTCGCCGACTGGATGGTCGCGAGCACCTGCGGCAGCATCGCGGCCGACGCGGCGCCCTGGGCCACCCGGGCCGCGACCAGCGCCCACGCGCTCGGCGCGAGCCCGCACGCCAGCGAGGTCAGCCCGAACGCGGCCATACCGCCCAGGAACATCCGGCGCCGCCCGAACAGGTCGCCCAGCCGGCCGCCGAGGACGAGGAGGACGGCGTACGCCAACCCGTAGCCGGCGACGACGAGTTCGAGGACCGACTCGCTCGCGGACAGGTCGGCGGCGATGGTGGGCAGCGCCACGTTGACGATGAAGAAGTCGATCAGGGGCAGTGCCGCGGCGAGCAGCACCGTGAACAGTCCGAGGCCGCCCAGCCCGGCCGGCGCGGCGGGGCGGACGAGGTGTGGAGTGGTGGTTTCGGTGGTCACGCCGTCGAGCCTGCGCCTGTCCGCAGAGGGGTACCAGAGTGTTCTTATCCTGGTAGAAGAACCACCTGGCAACAGGGTCCCGGTGGAGGCAGGCTGGAGGCATGACGACCATGGCCCAGGAGACCGTCGTACCGCGAACCGCCCCGCCGGCGGCCCCTTCCGTCTCCGAGGTCCGGCGCCATGAGGTCGCCGCCTTCCTGCGCCACCGCCGCGAGCACCTCACCCCCGAGCAGGTCGGTCTGCCCCGCGGCCGCAGGCGGCGCACCCCGGGCCTGCGCCGGGAGGAGGTCGCCCAGCTCTCCGCGGTCGGCGTCACCTGGTACACCTGGCTGGAGCAGGCCCGGGACATCCAGGTGTCCGTGCAGGTCCTGGACGCCCTCGCCCGCGCGCTGCTGCTGGACCCGAGTGAGCGCGCGCACCTCTTCCAGCTCGCCGGCGCGGTCGACCCGACCCCGGCCACCGCCTGTCCGTCGATCACCCCCGCGATCCGGCGGCTGTTGGAGCAGCTGGAGCCGGTCCCGGCCTGCGTGCAGAACAGCCGCTACGACATCCTCGCCTACAACCGCACCTACGGCCTGCTGCTGTGCGACCTGGACGCGGTGCCGCCCGAGGACCGCAACTGCCTGGTCCTTTCCTACACCCACGACGACTGGCGCTCCGCGATCGTCCACGTGGCCGAGGCCCAGCGCCTGATGACCGCCCGCTTCCGTGCCACCATGGCCGGGCACCTCGCCGAGCCCGGCTGGAAGATGCTCCTGAAGCGGCTGCGCACCGAGTCCGCCGAGTTCCGCGAGGTCTGGGACCGGCACGAGATCGTCGAACACCGCAGCCGTCGCAAGGAGTTCATGAACCGGTACGTCGGCCGGGTCACCGTTGACCACACCGACCTGTGGCTCGGCCCGGAGGCGGGGCCGCGCATGGTGACCTACGCCCCGGCCGACGAGGAGTCCCGGCTGCGACTGGAGAAGCTGCACGCGATCGCGCTGGAGCGGGCCGCCCCGGTCGCGTGAGGGAGCCCGGCGCCGGTGGCGAGCCCCGCGGGACGCGGTCCGGCCCGGTCCGGGGGGGTGAGGGTGCCGCGTCCGGGCACTCGGGCGGTCCGAAGGTGAGACCCCCCACAGGCGAGCAAGTCGGGCGAGGCGAATCATGGCCGAGCAGAAGTCGTCGCAGCAGGCAGCGCACACGTACACGTCCCCGGAGAAGGAACAGGGGAATCAACGGCAACAGCTTCCGCAGCCGCTGCGGGCGGCCGTGTCGGTGCTGGGCAAGGTCCCCGGTGCCGGGACGGTGGGCCGGGTGGCCGAGGGAACCCTGGACCGGGTCGCGGCGGTCTCCCCACGCGGCCGACGGCTCGCGGTGTACGCCGGCGCCGGCGTGCTCGGCGTCGCGGGCATCGTGGAGTGGCCGATCGCGGTCACCGGGGCGGCGGTGGCCTGGCTGACCCAGTCGCGGCCGGAGGAGCGGGAGGACCAGGAGGACGACGGCGACAGGCCCACACCGCGAGTACTGGCCTCGACCCATGGAACGCCGTCTTCTGGGGCGGCGGGCTCACCGGGTACGGCGTCTTCGGGGCCGTCGGGTTCGGCGGGTACGGCGTCTTCGGGGCCGTCCGGTTCAGCGGGGCCGTCCGCCGCTGACGAGTCGCGTGAGGCTTCCGTCGCCTCGTCGCCGTCGGACAAGTTGCCCGTGCACGAGACGGCCTCGCCGACCGGTCCCCGTGGCGGGGCGCGAGGCGCCGCCGGGGACCGGCGATGAGCCGAGGGCTGCTCACCCGCCCCACGACAGCCGCCGCGGGCCTCGTCCTGGCCGGTCCCCGTCTGCTCGCCAGGGGGACGCCCGCCGCGGTCGGCGCCGCCGCCGGCGCGGCGGCCGGAACGGCCCGGGCCGGCGTACGCACCGCGGACTTCGCGGCCCGCGCGGCGAGGGCGGCCCGCGCGGCCCTCCCCGGCGCACCCCAGGACTGGCGAGCGGGCCAACGGGTCCACGTGTCACTGCGCGCGGACGACACGGGCGAACGCGCGGAGAAGACGGGCGAACGCGCGGAGGAGGCGGGCGAACGTGTGGCACACCGCGCTCGCCGTCTCGCCGCCGCTCTGGCCGAGCACTCCGACATCGCCCTCGCCTACTGGGACGGCGGTCTGGGGCGGCTCGTCGTCACCGCTGTCGAGGGCGTGGCCGCCGACTGGGTCGAGGACCGGGTCGCCGAGCTCGCCGAGCGGCACGGACTGGTGGCGGGCGGACCGGACATCGAGGAGCCGGCCCACCCCGGTGACCCCGGCTCCGTGCGGACCGCCGCCATCGCGCTCGGCGCCGACGCCGTCGGGGTCGTCGCCGCCGTCACCGGGTCCGCGCTGCGGTTGCAGGCCTCCCCGCGGCCGCTGACCGCGGCGGTGATGCTGCTGAGGGAGAGCCCCGGCTTCCGGGGCTGGCTGCGAGGCCGGCTCGGAGACGCCCGGACCGACGTGGCGCTCGCCGTCGTGAACGCCGCCGTGCACGGCGCGGGGCAGAGCCCCACCTCCCTGCTCCTCGACGGCACCCTCCGCGCCTGCCAGCTGACGGAGGCCATCGTGCGGACGGCCACCTTCGAAGCCGTCCACGACGACCTGTGCGTCCCCGACCGGGACAGCGTCCCCGCGGACCAGGCCCTGCGCCCGCCCCCGCTGCCCTCACCCGCCCAGGAGTACGCGAGCCACGCCTCCGCGGGCAGCTTCGCCGGCGCCGTCGCCGCGCTGCTCGTCAAGCACGACGTGACCGAGGCCGCGGAGGCCGTCCTCTCGGGCTCCCCCAAGGCCGCCCGCTACGGCCCCGCCGTCTACCACGCCGTACTGAGCGCCGCCCTGTCCCGCACCGGCGTCCTGGTGCGGGACCCGGAGCGGCTGCGCCTGCTGGAGACCGTAGGCACCGTCCTCCTGCACCCGAGCGCCCTGCGCACCCCGGGCGCGGGCGCCGACCCCTGGGCCGAACCCGTGCTGGACGCGGCCCGCCGCGCAGGACTGCGGGTCGTCGTCGTGGACGACCCCGCCCTCGCCGACTTCACCGGCCTCGCCGACCAAGTCGTGTCAGCGGAACGGCCGTTGAGCCAGGTCGTCGCCCAACTCCGCGACGAGAGCGAGGACGGGGGCGGCGTCCTCACCGTCGGCCGCCCTCACGACCCCGACCTCGTCGCCGGACTCCTCCGCGGCGATGTCGCCGTCTCCCTCACCGACGGCGGCAGCGCGGTCGCCTGGGGTGCCGACGTCCTCGCCCCGCACGGACTCCCCGACGTCTGGCGGCTGTTGGCCGCCGTGCCGGAGGCCCGCGCGGTCGGCCGCCGCTCCCAGACCCTGGCCCGCTCCGGGGCCGCCCTGTCCGGACTCCTCGTCGCCGTCGGCGAGTCGGGCCGCGGCGGCCGCCGTACGGCACTCCCCGGCCTCCGGCACGCGCCCGTCGACGCGGCCGCGGCCGCCGCGCTGTTCACCGGCACCCGCGCCGCCCTGCGCGTCGCGGCCACCGGCCTGCCGCACCCCCGGCCCCGGGTGCCGTGGCACGCCCTGGACCCGGACGACGTACGCGAGCGGCTGGAGCGGGACGCGCCCCCGGAGCCCACGCTCGTCGAGCAGACCACCGCGCGGGTGCGCACCGCCGCCGACACCGTCGTACGACTGCCCGTGCTGGCCCCCGCCAGATGGTCCGCGCAGCTTGCCAGGGCCGTGCGCGGGGAGCTGGACGACCCGCTCACCCCCGTCCTGGCGGTCGGCTCGGCCGCCTCCGCGATCCTCGGCTCGGCGATGGACGCCCTGCTGGTGGTCGGCGCCCTCGACCTGAACGCGCTCGTCGGCGGGCTCCAGCGGCTGCGCGCCGAGCGGGCCCTGTCCGGGCTGCTCGCCCAGCAGAAGCAGAAGGCCCGGGTGGCGGAGGAGGACCGCGACGAGGAACCGCACGTGGTCGACGCGGCCAGGCTCAGCCCCGGTGACGTCATCGAACTGAGCCTGGACGACGTGGTGCCCGCCGACGCCCGCCTCCTGTGGGAGGACGGCCTGGAGGTCGACGAGTCCGCGCTGACCGGCGAATCCCTCCCGGTGGCCAAGTCCACCGACCCGAGCCCGCGCGCCCCCGTGGCCGAACGGCACTGCATGGTCTTCGAAGGGACGACGGTGGTCGCCGGACACGCCCGCGCGGTCGTCGTGGACACCGGCGAACGCACCGAGGCCGCCCGCGCCGTCGCGCTCGCCGCCCGCACCCCGGCCGCCGCCGGAGTCCAGGCCCGGCTCCAGGAACTCACCCGCAAGGCACTGCCGTTGACGATGGCCGGCGGCGCCGCGGTCACCGGGCTCGCCCTGCTGCGCGGCACACCCCTGCGGCAGGCCGTCAGCGGGGGAGTGGCGGTCGCGGTGGCCGCCGTACCGGAAGGGCTGCCGCTGGTCGCCACGGTGGCCCAGCTCGCGGCCGCCCGCCGGCTCAGCGCCCACGGCATCCTGGTCCGCGCCCCGCGCACCCTGGAGGCGCTCGGCCGCATGGACACCATCTGCTTCGACAAGACCGGCACCCTCACCGAGAACCGGCTGCGCCTGGTCCGGGTCGCCGGTCCGGACGGCATCGCCCACACCCTCGACGAACCCGGCGTCGACGGCCCGTTGCGCGTCGCGGCCCGCGCCTGCCCGCAGCTCAACGGCGACTCCGGGGATCGCCCGGCGCACGCCACCGACGAGGCCGTCCTGGACGCGGCCGCCCCCGACGAGCACTGGACCCAGCTGGAGGGCCTCCCCTTCGAGGCCGCCCGCGGCTACGCGGCCGCCGTCGGACACAGCGGCGAGGACACCCCGGTCCTGGTGGTCAAGGGCGCCCCGGAAACCGTCCTGCCGGCCTGCGCCGGCCTTCCCGCCGACGCCGAGGACCGGGCCCACTCCCTCGCGGCCGACGGCCTGCGGGTCCTGGCCGTCGCCCGCCGTCCGCTCGACGGCGCCGCCCAGGCCGTACTCGAAGAGCCTTTGCGGGACCTGGAGTTCGTGGGCCTGCTCGCCCTCGCCGACGTCCCCCGGGAGACCTCGCCGGCCCTGGTGCACGGGCTGCGCGAGGCGGGCGTACGGCCCGTCGTGCTGACCGGCGACCACCCGCGGACCGCCCACGCCATCGCCACCGACCTCGGCTGGCCCGAGGACGCCACGGTCGTCACCGGCGACGAGCTCGCCGCCGCCGACCGCACGGCCCGCTCCAGGATGCTGCGCGACGCCGATGTGGTGGCCCGGGTCGCGCCCGAGCAGAAACTCCAGGTCGTCGAGGCCCTCCGAGACGCCGGCCGGGTCGTCGGCATGGTCGGCGACGGCGCCAACGACGCGGCCGCCATCCGCGCCGCCGACATCGGCGTAGGCATCAACGCCCGCGGTTCGGCCGCCGCCCGCAACGCCGCCGACCTCGTCCTCACGGGCGACGACCTCTCCGTCCTCATCGAGGCGGTCCGCGAGGGCCACGCCCTGTGGCACAGCGTCGCCGACGCCATCGCCATCCTCATCGGCGGCAACGCGGGCGAGGTGGGCTTCGGCATCCTCGGCACCCTCCTGTCGGGCGCCGCGCCCCTGTCCACCCGCCAGATGCTCCTGGTGAACCTCTTCACCGACCTGTTCCCGGCGATGGCGGTCGCGGTGACCCCCACGGAGAAACCGGCCGAGGGCAACCCGTCGGTCGACACGGTCCTCGGCCCCTCCCTCACCCGCCAGATCCGCGCCCGGGCCCTCACCACCTGCCTCGGCGCCACGATCGCCTGGCTCATCGGCCGCTTCACCCCCGGCACGGCCCGCCGCTCGACGACGATGGCCCTGTGCGCGGTGGTCGGCACCCAGCTCGCCCAGACCTGGACCGACCGCAAGGAGAGCCCCCTGGTCCGCGTGACGTCCCTGGGCTCGGCGGCGGTCCTGTTCGCGGTGGTGGAGACACCGGGAGTGAGCCAGTTCTTGGGCTGCACACCGCTGGGCCCGGTGGCGTGGGCGGGGGTGGCGGCGGCGATCGGCCTGGCGGTGGCGGGGCAGCGCTTTGTGCCTGCGGTGGAGCGAACGGTACGAGACCGACTCGGCTGGGTTGACTGACTCAGGGGCGCGGGGCTGTATCGATTTGCGGCTCCGCCGCGTGGGCGCGACAAGCCCCCACCGGCGGCCGGCCGCCGAACTACGCGCTGACCCCCGCCGCTTCGCGAACCTCCGCAGACTCCAACCGCTCAGCCGCCCGCTCAGCAGTACGCCGGGCCCACGGCCCAGTGGTCACCGCTCCCAAAGTCAGCACCGCGAACCCACACCCGGCCAGAATCCACCACCCCGGGCCCGCGGCGGACACGAACCTCTCCTTGTACGACGACGCCCCCACCCCGGAAGCAAGCACCGCCCCGATCACCGCAACCCCGAGCGTCTGTCCCAACTGACGACTCGTGGACGCCACGGCCGCCGCAACCCCGGCCTGGGCCCGCGGCATCCCCGACACCGCCGTGTTCGTGATCGGCGCGTTGACGAACCCGAACCCGATCCCGAACACCACGTACCCGAGCAGCAGCGTCACGTCGGACGTCTCCGCGTCGAAGGCCGCGAAGAGCACCCCGCTCGCGGTCATGGCGACCCCCGCCACCACCAACGGCAGCCGCGGCCCCCGCGACCCCACCAGCCGTCCGGCCAGCGGCGCGCACAGGAACATCGGCACCGCCATCGGCAGCATCCACAGGCCCGCGTGCAGCGCGTCCAGTCCCCGGACGTTCTGGAGGTACAGCGTCGACAGGAACAGGAACCCGCCCAGCCCCGCGAACGCGCTGATCGCGATCACCGTCGCCCCGCTGAAGGGCGCGGAGCGGAAGAAGCGCAGGTCGATGAGGGGTTCGTCGCGCCGGGGCTCGTACCAGAGGAGTCCCGCCAGCGCGACGGCGGCCACCGCGGCGAAGGGCAGGACCGAGCCGAGGGCGGAGGTCGGCGCCTCGATGATCGCGTACGTCAGCGAGCCGAACAGGGCGATGACGAGGACCTGTCCGACCGGGTCGGGCCGGCGGGCCCTGGGCGCCCGGGACTCGGGGACGTACCGCAGGGTGAGCAGCAGGGCGGCGATCCCGACGGGCAGGTTGACCCAGAAGATCGAGCGCCAGCCGACCGCGTCCACGAGCACCCCGCCGACCGGCGGACCGGCGGCCATGGAGATGCCGACGACCGCGCCCCACACCCCGATCGCCCGCGCCCGCTCGCGCGGGTCCGTGAAGGTGTTGGTGATGATCGACATCGCGACCGGGTTGAGCATCGAGCCACCGACCGCCTGCACCATGCGGAAGGCGATCAGCGCGTCCAGGTTCGGCGCGGCGGAGCACAGCGCGGAGCCGACCGTGAAGACGATCAGGCCGGCCATGAAGACCCGCTTGCGGCCGATCCGGTCGGCGGTGGAGCCGGCCAGCATCAGCAGGGAGGCGAGGACGAGGGTGTAGGCGTCGATCGTCCACTGAAGGCCCGCCGTGCTCGCGTCCAGGCCTCGCTGGAGGGCGGGCAGGGCGACGTTGAGGGCGGTGGTGTCGAGGCTCACGATCAGAAGGCTCATACAGCAGATCGCGAGGACCAGCACGCGTCGGCGAGGGCTGAGCTCGGGCATGCGGTTCATCGTACGCCGATTTCGATAGTGCGTCTAACTAATGGTCGGTACATGATCGACGTACGGGTACCCCGGGGCGTGCGTGACAATGGGGGAATGTCCACGACCGCCTCGCCGCTCCAGATCGGCCCGCACACCGTCCAGCCGCCCGTCGTCCTCGCCCCCATGGCCGGGATCACCAACGCGCCCTTCCGCACGCTGTGCCGAGAGTTCAGCGGGGGCAAGGGCCTGTTCGTGAGCGAGATGATCACGACTCGGGCGCTGGTCGAGCGCAACGAGAAGACCATGCAGCTGATCCACTTCGAGGAGAGCGAGAAGCCTCGCTCGATCCAGCTGTACGGCGTCGATCCCGTCACCGTCGGCAAGGCCGTCCGCATGATCGTGGAGGAGGACCTCGCCGACCACATCGACCTGAACTTCGGGTGCCCGGTGCCGAAGGTGACGCGCAAGGGCGGGGGGTCTGCGCTGCCGTACAAGCGGCCTCTGCTGCGGGCGATCCTGCGCGAGGCGGTGAGCGGGGCGGGGGACCTGCCGGTCACGATGAAGATGCGCAAGGGGATCGACGACGATCACATCACGTATCTGGACGCCGGGCGGATCGCGGTCGAGGAGGGTGTGACGGCGATCGCGCTGCATGGGCGGACGGCTGCGCAGCACTACGGCGGTACGGCGGACTGGGACGCGATCGCGCGTCTGAAGGAGCATGTGCCGGAGATTCCCGTGCTGGGGAACGGGGACATCTGGTCGGCGGCGGACGCGCTGCGGATGGTTCGGGCGACGGGGTGCGACGGGGTTGTCGTGGGGCGGGGGTGTCTGGGGCGGCCGTGGCTGTTCTCGGATCTGGTGGCGGCGTTCGAGGGGCGGACCGAGTTCCGTCGTCCCGCGTTGCGGGAGGTCGCGGATGTGATGGTGCGGCATGCGACGCTGCTGGGGGAGTGGATCGGGGACGAGGCGCGTGGGGTCATCGACTTCCGCAAGCATGTGGCCTGGTATTTGAAGGGGTTCGCGGTCGGTTCGGAGATGCGCAAGCGGTTGGCGATCACGTCGTCGTTGGCGGAACTTCGGGCTGGGTTGGACGAGTTGGATCTGGATCAGGCGTGGCCGGTGGGGGCGGATGGGCCTCGGGGGCGGACGTCGGGGAACAACCGGGTTGTGCTGCCGGATGGGTGGCTGAAGGATCCGTACGACTGTGCGGCGGGGGTTGGGGAGGATGCGGAGTTGGACACGTCGGGGGGTTGAGTGCGGGTTCGGTGGGGGCGGGCGTTGTTGCGCAGTTCCCCGCGCCCCTGAGATGCCTGCGGCGGCCCGCTTGTCTTCGGTGGGGGCGTGTGTAGCGCGTGCGGTCCGGTGGTTGGGTCGGTGCCGGGGTGGGGGGTATCCGTCCTCGGTCCGGCGGCTCGGTCGGCTGGGGATGTGCTCGGTTCCGGACGCCGGCCGCTGCGGGCGGACACCCCCCACCCCGTCCCCTTCACGTCGTCCGCGGCCAACGGCCCGGTGGGGGCGGGCGCGGTCGGCTAACGGTCCCGTCGTAGCGCGCGTACCTGCAACCCCCTAGGGGCGCGGGGAACTGCGCGACCAGCCACAACGGACCCGCACTCGCCCCGCAATCGGCACCCGGCACCCCACTAGGCGCACCCTTAACTGGACGGATGCTTCGTCGAGCCGTACGCCGTAAGGAAGCGGTCCCTGAAGGCGCTCATCTTCCAGACCGGGGCGTTGTGGGCCGGCTTCAAGCCGTCCGTCCAGTTCCAGGACGTGATCTTGGCCAGGACCTTGGGGTCCTTCGCGACGATCGAGATCGGCACGTCACGGCTCGCGTGCTCTCCGCTGACCCGGGCGATCGGCTGGTGGTCGCCCAGAAAGACGAGGACCGTGTCGTCGGTGCCGTAGCGCTCCAGCCACTGGGTGAGGGAAGTGACCGAGTACGAGATGGACTTGCCGTACTCCTGCTTGGAGCGGGTGCCGTTCGCGATGATGTCGGACGGCTTGTTGCCGGCCTTCTGGATGGCCTTGAAGATCGAACCGTCGCCCAGGTCGTCCCAGTTCACCATCTTCGGGATCGGCGCCCAGGGCTGGTGGCTGGAGGTCAGGATGATCTCGGACATCAGCGGCTTGTCCCGCTTCTTGCCGTGGACCTGCTTCTGATAGGCCTCAAGCGCGTACTGGTCCGGCATCGTCGACCAGCTGAACTTGGGCCCCTGGTAACCGAGTTGGAAGGCGTTGTAGACCTTGTCGAGGCCGTAGTACTTCTGCTCGGGCCAGCCCTTCTGGACCCCCGGCATCACCCCGACCGTGTCCCAGTCGCCGGTCTTCTTGAAGGCCTTGGTGAGGCTGAGGTGGTCGCTGGCCATGACCGTGCGGTAGCGCTGCTGGTTGTCGATCCAGAGGCCGGACAGGGTGGTCGAGTGGCCCAGCCAGCTGCTGCCGCCGTACGTCGCCGACGTCAGCCAGCCGCTCTTCGCGTGGAAGCCGGCCTTCGCGAGGGCCGCGGTGCTGGTGTCGAGGGTCTTGTCGACGCCGGGCGCGATGAGCGGGTCCTCGATGGCGCTGCGGCCGTAGCTCTCGATGAAGGTGAAGATCATGTCCTTGCCCCGCAGATCGGGCACCAGCTGGGAGCCCGGCGTGTTCCCGAACGCGTCGACCTTGGCGATCTTCTGGAACTCCGCCTCGTCCCGCACGGTGTACATCACGCGCTTGGCCTGGGTCGCGGCGAGCGCGGCGGTGTGTTCGGAGGCCAGCGGGGTGCCGAGGATCTGGAGGCCGAGGGCGGAACAGGTGACCCAGACGGTGGCGGCGAGCAGGGTCCCCCGGATGGCGCGCTGCCGGTTCAGGACCAGCAGACCGCTCAGCCGCACCATCGCCAGCGTCATCACGGACAGCACCAGCAGCACCAGGACGACCACGCCGACCATGGCACCGATCGCCACGCCCCGGCCCATCGAGTCCGCGACGTACGACTGCGCGTCGTCGAGCAGCTGCCAGTCGAGGACGAGGTTGAAGGGTCGCCCGAGGTAGTCGTTGAACCCCATGTCGAGCAGGTTCAGGATCGTCATCACCCCGAGCCCCACCCCGGACACCACGGCCACCACCAGCCGCGGCCTGCGCGGCAGCGCCAGCGCCACGGCCGCCCCGAGGATCGCCTCCGCCGGAATCCGCACGAACCCCCGCGGGTGCAGATAGGCGATCTTGTTCGGCATGAGCAGGGCCCCGAGGACGAGCAGGGCGGCGAGGGTGTTCAGGGTCCAGCGTGCGTTCCGTACGGCGGTGGGGTGGGCCTCCCGCCAGCGGCCGAGGCGCGTGCGCAGGGTCGGCTTCTCCGCGTCGGTCGCCACGGCTTCGGGTGACGTGCTCTGTGCAAGGGTCTCGGACACCCGAGGGTCCTTCCGTACGGCTCCTGGTAGAGGCGGACCCGATATGGGGTCTCGGATCCGCCACATTCCCGTACGGCCCACCCAGGGCCACAGTTCACGTCCTAGGGCAAACACCGCCCCAACGCTTGGTCAACGGTGAGGTCTCCCACCCACCCGCAGACGCGACTCGGCCCTGCCCGCGGAGTGCTACGCGCCACCAACCGCCGTCAGCAACGCAAGAGGAGCAGCAGCCGACCTTGCCTCCCGCACACACGCGTGCGGATACGGCACCGGCTCCCCGTGGGACTCCCGCCCGTACCCCGCCAGCACCTCCGGCAGCCGGTGCCCGGTGGCCGTCGCCGCGTCCACCAGCCCGTGTGCCACCGCCCGCGCCTCGTCGTGCAGGCCGTACCGTGCCAGCCCCAGCGTGATCAGCGCGTTGTCGTGCGGCCACACCGAGCCCCGGTGGTAGGAGAGTGGGTGGTAGGCCGGCTGGCCGGAGGCCAGGGTGCGTACGCCCCAGCCCGAGAAGAAGTCCGGCTCCAGCAGGCGCCGGCCCACCAGCTCGCCGTACTCCTTGTCGAGCAGCCCGGACCACAGCAGATGCCCGGCGTCGGAGGCGAGTGCGTCGACCTGCCGGCCCTCTCCGTCCAGGGCGAGCGCGGGGAAGGTGCGGTCCGGCATCCAGAAGTCCCGCTGGAAGCGGTCCCGCAGGTCCGCCGCGGCCTGTTCGAGGAGGGCCCCGTAGGTTTCGTCCTTCCACGCGGTGCGGGCGACCCACGCGGTCCGGCGCAGCGCGTCGTACGCGTAGCCCTGGGCGCCCGCCGCCATCACCGGTCCGGTGGCCCGGGTGCCGTCGGCGCCGCAGATCGCGCCGGGGGAGTCCTTCCAGTTCTGGTTGGCGAGGCCGCCCTGGTCGGCGCGGTAGACGAGGTAGCCGCGCGAGGTGAGGCCGCCGTGGTCGAGCATCCAGCCGATCGCGGCACGGGCGTGGGACTCCAGGCGCCGGGCGAGCGAGACGTCCCCGGTCTGTTCCACGTACGCGCCGAGGAGGACCAGGAAGAGCGGGGTGGCGTCGACCGAGCCGTAGTAGCGGCCGTACGGCACCTGCCCGAAGTGCGCCAGCTCGCCGTGCCGTACCTCGTGCACGATCTTGCCGGGCTGGGCCACGGAGGCCGGGCTGGTCTCGCCGGCCTGGGTGGCGGCGAGCGCGGGGAGGGTCGCGGCGGCCAGCTGGGGGCGGTAGGGGAGCGCGAAGAGGGAGGTGAGGAGGGCGTCGCGGCCGAGGAGGGTCAGGAACCAGGGGGCGCCCGCGGCCGGGACGCGCAGCTCCTCGCCGTCCGGGCCGGTGGCCGGGACCTGGAGCGAGGCCAGGTCGGCGAGACCGCGGGCGCAGGCCGCCGCCAGCTCGGGCCAGCCGGTCGGGAAGGCCACGCCCTCCACGAACTCGCCCTCCAGCGCCAGGAGTTGGCTGTTCAGGGCGGCGGGGGAGCTCGGTACCCGGCGGGCCCGCTTGTCGCCGTGCGCGCGGGCCATCACCCGCAGGGTCAGCTCCGCCGTGCCGTGCGGTTCCAGGTCCAGGGTCCACACCAGGCGCCGCGCTCCGGTGCCCGTCTCCTCGACGCCGTCCGGGACGGGATCGGCCGTCACCGTCGTACAGGATCGCCAGTCGCGGCGCTGGTAGGTGAACTCCACGCCGTCGTCCAGGACTTCGCGGGAGCGGGTGGCGCCGGTCTTGGTGTAGGTGCGGTAGTCGGAGCGGAGTTCGAACTGGTCGGTGAAGTCGGCGTCCGCGGTGACCGCGAGCCGGACCGTGGTCGGCACCGGGCGGTTGCTGGTCACCCGCAGGGATTCGACGAACGAGCCGTCCCCGACCGCCTGTTCGCGGAAGAGGGTGTGGGCGGGAGGCTCCTGGCGGCCGCCCCGGGGGACCAGGACGCAGCGGGCGGTGTCGCCGTCGGCGACCGGTGACAGGGTCTCCGGGACCGCGCCGTCGACGGTGAGCTGCCAGCGGCTCAGATGCCGGGCGTCCCGTACGAACAGTCCGTCCGGGGTGCTGCCGCCGCCCCGGACACCGCTGATGTCCCCGCCGTCACCCACGGCCGCGAACGTCCCGCCGTGCACGAGCAGATGATGCCGGTCCGTCATCGCCGGTTCCCTCCCTTGAGTTCCATGTCCGCCGTGACTGTGGTGCCGCTGTGCAGCAGGTCGAGCGCGAGGGCCGCGGTCCAGCTGAAGCCGGTCGCTCCGCAGGCCTCGCCGGTGTACGGGTCGACGTACTCCGCGAAGTCGGTGGCCTCGGCAAGCTCCAGGACCGACTCCCGCAGGGCGTCGGCGCGGTGGAGCTCACCCTGGGTGCGCAGTCCCCGCTCCAGCAGCCAGCCCGTGTTGAACCAGGCCGGCCCGCGCCAGTACCGGTGCGGGTCGAAGGCCTCGCCGAGGAGGTCGTAGCTCGGGGGGAGTCTGGTCTCGGAGCCGAGTCCGAAGTGCGGGCCGGTCGCGGTGCGCACGAGCGTCTGGACGACCTCGCGGGGCAGGCCGGGCAGCAGCAGGGGGACCAGGCCGGAGACCCCGCGCTCGGGGACGAGGGAACCGGTGAGCCCGCGTCCGTCCCGCAGGTCCCGGCACAGGAACATCCCCCGCTCCGCGTCCCACAGCCGCTCCACGAGCGCCTCCGTCAGCCGTTCCGCGCGTGCGTGGCGGGCCGTGCCGGTCGCGCCCAGTTCGCCGGCGATCCGGGCCAGCGCGTGCTCGGAGGCGATCAGGAGGGCGTTGAAGGCGGGGTCCTCCACCGCGAACTCGCCTGAGCTGTCGGCGTATCCGCCGTCCCGGTACTCCGTCGCGAGGCGCACGTACCGCCCGTAGTCCAGATCCGTCGGCCGGTCCTCGGCCGCCCCGTGGTCGAGGTCGGCGCGGCGGAAGGAGCGGGCCGGGGCCGGGGTGACGCGGGACAGGGGGAGGTCCCAGGCGGGGCTGTTGTCCATACCCTGTTCCCAGGGGTGCACGACGGACGCGAGGCCGCCGCCGCCGAGGTCGCGGCGGTGCAGGAGGTAGCGGTGCCAGGCCGCCAGGCTCGGGTAGACCCGGGTGAGGAAACCGCGGGCCCGGGAGAGTCCGGGGTCGGCGAGGTGGACCAGCCACGCGGCCAGCGCGTGCACCGGTGGCTGCACGATGCCGGACGTCTGTACGGTGCGCGGGGCGCCCGCGGTGCGCCCCGCGGTCGAGGAGCGCCAGAAGTCAGGGCTCGGGAAGTACGCGTCGAGCGGTACGGAGGGGTTGAACACGATGTGCGGGATCCGCCCGTCGCCCCACTGGGCCGCCAGCAGGGTCTCCAGCTCCGTCTGCGCCCGCAGCGGCGAGAGGTGGCGCAGGCCGATCGCGATGAACGCGGAGTCCCAGGACCACTGGTGCGGGTACAGACCGCGCGAGGGGACCGTGGAAGCACCGGTCCAGTTGCCCTCCAGCACCGCCGCCGCCCTGGCGTGCAGGGATGCGGACATGTTCGGCGGATCGTATGCGATCGAGCGCTCCGCTGAACGGGTGACGAGCTGGGCAGTGCGATCCACTCGGGGCTCCCCGAAAGACGTGTGGCTGACCGGTTCGGTCAGGGCTACCGTAGGGTTACGTCTATTTAACACGCAAAACTCAATATGTAATGCAGAGTTGAGAAACACAAGGGGGTGCGCATGGCTGGACGGAGTCAGACCGGCGCCGGAGATCTGCTCGAACTGGTCCGCAGCGGGCGAGCCGTCACGCGCGGAGCGCTCCAGCAGGCCACCGGACTGTCCCGGGCGACCGTCGGCCAGCGCCTCGACCGGCTCTTCCGCGCGGGCTGGCTGCGCGAGGGCGCCGGAGGGCCCGTGGACTCCCCGCTGGGCGGCCGCCCCTCCATCACCCTGGAGTTCGACGACGCCCATGCCGTCGTCCTCGCCGCCGACCTGGACACCCGGCACGCGCGCGCGGCCGTGCTCACCCTGACCGGCGAGATCCTCGCCGAGCACAGCGGCACCCTGCTGATCGAGGACGGCCCGGACACCGTGCTCGGCGAGCTCGGGCGCTGGTTCGCCGAGCTCCTGGAGAAGGCGGGACAGCGGGCGGAGGAGGTCTGCGGGATCGGGCTCGCCGTGCCGGGCCCGGTCGACCTCGAGAGCGGCCGGGTGGTCCAGCCGCCGATCATGCCCGGCTGGGACGGCTACGACATACGCAGCCGTCTCGCCAGGTCCCTCACCGAGCACACCGGCGTCGGCCCGGTCCCGGTGTTCGTCGACAACGACGCCAACCTCATGGCGTACGGCGAACAGCGCACCGCCCACCCCGACTGCTCGGCGTTCGTCCTGGTCAAGGTCTCGACCGGCATCGGCGCCGGAGTCGTGGTCGACGGCTCGGTCTACCGCGGTGTCGACGGGGGCGCGGGCGACCTGGGCCACATCCGGGTGCCGGCCGGCGCCGAGGCGCTGTGCCGGTGCGGTTCCTACGGCTGCCTCGCGGCCGTGGCGAGCGGCGGTGCCGTGGCCCGGCGGCTGGCCGCGGCCGGGGTGCCGGCGGCCTCCGGCTCGGATGTGCGGGACCTTCTCGCGTCCGGGCATCCGGAGGCGGCGGCGCTCGCGCGGGAGGCCGGGCGGCAGGTCGGGGACGTCCTGGCGACGGTCGTGACGCTGCTGAACCCCGGGGTCCTGATGATCGCGGGGGATTTGGCCGGAACTCCCTTCCTCACGGGTGTCCGGGAGCTGCTGTACCAGCGGGCGCTGCCGCGCTCCACCGCCCGCCTTGAGGTGGTGACCTCGCGGCTCGGGGAGCGGGCCGGGCTGGTCGGGGCGGGTGCGCTGGTGGTGGAGCAGCTGTACGCGCCGGAGCGGGTCGAGGAGCGGTTGCTCGCGATGGGCGTATGACGTCCGTGTTTCTGTTCCGATGCTCGTCCGCATGGTGAAATCCCGGCCGCTGTGGCAGCGTGATTCTCGCCACGCCTGATAGGGGTCGCGCTCGAATGAGCGGATCTTGACCGACTGCACTTCTCCAAGGGGTGGCACTCAGTGCCACCCCTTGATCGTTCATCGATCGAAATCAGGCGTGCTGAAGGCCGCTCAAATGAGCAGTTCTGACGGTCTACGGGGGTTGATGCGTTCAAGAAGTGAAAACATCGGCGGCCTGTCGCTTGCCAAGCTTTGACTTTCGATCCGCTGGCAGACGACTGGTTACGGGCGTATGACGCCCGAGCAGACGTACCCAGACGCCTTCGATCTGGGTATGTTCCTCGCCGTCAGGGCAGCCACCGCGTCCTCGAGGGAGTCGAGACCCGTGTCGGAAAACAAAGAACCCCACGTAGCGAAGTTCGTCTACGACTTCACCGAGGGAAACAAGGACCTCAAGGACCTCCTGGGTGGCAAGGGCGCGAACCTCGCCGAGATGACCAACCTGGGACTCCCTGTTCCCCCCGGCTTCACCATCACGACCGAAGCCTGCAAGGTCTACCTGGACAGCGGTGAGGAGCCCGCGGCACTGCGTGACGAGGTGAGTGCGCACCTCGACGCGCTGGAGCAGCGCATGGGCAAGAAGCTCGGCCAGGCCGACGACCCGCTGCTCGTCTCGGTCCGCTCCGGCGCCAAGTTCTCCATGCCCGGAATGATGGACACGGTCCTGAACATCGGCCTCTCCGACAAGTCGGTCCAGGGTCTCGCGGCGCAGGCCGGCGACGACCGTTTCGCCTGGGACTCCTACCGACGCCTCATCCAGATGTTCGGCAAGACCGTCCTCGGTGTCGACGGCGACCTCTTCGAGGAGGCCCTCGACAAGGCCAAGGAGGTCAAGAAGGTCACGGTCGACACCGACCTGGAGGCCGCCGACCTCAAGAAGCTGGTCACCGCCTTCAAGAAGATCGTCAAGAAGGAGGCCGGCCGGGACTTCCCGCAGGACCCGCGCGAGCAGATGGACCTCGCCATCCACGCGGTCTTCGACTCCTGGAACACCGACCGCGCCAAGCTCTACCGCCGCCAGGAGCGCATCCCGCACGACCTCGGCACCGCCGTCAACGTGTGTTCCATGGTCTTCGGCAACCTCGGCCCCGACTCCGGCACGGGTGTCGCGTTCACCAGGGACCCGGCCAGTGGCCACCAGGGCGTCTACGGCGACTACCTCCAGAACGCCCAGGGCGAGGACGTCGTCGCGGGCATCCGCAACACCGTGCCGCTCGCGGAGCTGGAGCAGATCGACAAGAAGTCGTACGACCAGCTGATGCAGATCATGGAGACGCTGGAGAACCACTACAAGGACCTCTGCGACATCGAGTTCACCATCGAGCGCGGTCAGCTGTGGATGCTCCAGACCCGGGTCGGCAAGCGCACCGCGGGCGCGGCCTTCCGGATCGCCACGCAGCTCGTGGACCAGGGGCTCATCGACGAGGCCGAGGCGCTCCAGCGCGTCACCGGCGCCCAGCTCGCCCAGCTGATGTTCCCCCGCTTCGACGAGGACACCAAGGTCGCGCAGGTCGGCCGGGGCATCGCGGCCTCGCCGGGCGCGGCCGTCGGCAAGGCGGTCTTCGACTCGTACACCGCCGTGAAGTGGTCGCGTTCGGGCGAGAAGGTCATCCTGGTCCGCCGGGAGACCAACCCCGACGACCTCGACGGCATGATCGCGGCCGAGGGCATCCTGACCTCCCGCGGCGGCAAGACCTCCCACGCGGCCGTCGTCGCGCGCGGCATGGGCAAGACCTGTGTCTGCGGCGCCGAGGAGCTGGAGGTCGACACCAAGCGGCGCCGGATGACGGTTCCGGGCGGGCATGTGGTGGAGGAGGGCGACCTGATCTCCATCGACGGGTCGTCCGGCAAGGTCTACCTGGGCGAGGTCCCGGTCGTCCCGTCCCCCGTGGTGGAGTACTTCGAGGGGCGGATGCACGCGGGCGCCAACGACGCCGATGAGCTGGTGGAGGCGGTGCACCGGATCATGGCGTTCGCGGACCGCAAGCGCCGGCTGCGGGTGCGGGCCAACGCCGACAACGCCGAGGACGCGCTGCGCGCCCGCCGCTTCGGCGCCCAGGGCATCGGACTGTGCCGTACCGAGCACATGTTCCTCGGCGACCGGCGTGAGCTGGTCGAGCGGCTGATCCTGGCCGACACGGAGGCCGAGCGCGAGGAGTCGCTGAAGGAGCTGCTCCCGCTCCAGAAGCAGGACTTCGTGGAGCTGTTCTCGGCGATGGACGGGCTGCCGGTGACGATCCGGCTCCTCGACCCGCCGCTGCACGAGTTCCTCCCCGACATCACCGAGCTGTCGGTCCGCGTGGCCCTCGCGGAATCCCGCCAGGAGCCGCACGAGAACGAACTGCGCCTGCTCCAGGCCGTGCACCGGCTGCACGAGCAGAACCCGATGCTGGGTCTGCGAGGGGTGAGGCTGGGCCTGGTCATCCCGGGTCTGTTCACCATGCAGGTCCGCGCGATCGCCGAGGCGGCGGCCGAGCGCAAGAACGCCAAGGGCGACCCGCGCGCCGAGATCATGATCCCGCTCGTCGGCACGGTCCAGGAGCTGGAGATCGTCCGCGAGGAGGCCGACCAGGTCGTCGCCGACGTCGAGGCGGCCACGGGTGTGGAGCTCAAGCTGTCGATCGGCACGATGATCGAGCTCCCGCGCGCCGCGCTGACCGCCGGTCAGATCGCGGAGGCGGCGGAGTTCTTCTCCTTCGGCACCAACGACCTCACCCAGACGGTGTGGGGCTTCAGCCGGGACGACGTGGAGGCCTCCTTCTTCACGGCCTACCTGGAGAAGGGCATCTTCGGGGTGTCGCCGTTCGAGACGATCGACAAGGACGGCGTGGGTTCCCTGGTGAAGCTGGCCGCGGAGGCGGGCCGGCGCACCCGCCCCGACCTGAAGCTCGGGGTCTGCGGTGAGCACGGCGGTGACCCGGAGTCGGTCCACTTCTTCCACGAGGTGGGTCTGGACTACGTCTCCTGCTCCCCGTTCCGCATCCCGGTGGCCCGCCTGGAGGCGGGGCGCGCGGCGATCACGGCGAACGGCAGCGACCACCGGTAGGCCCTCACCGGCCCGCTGAACCCCGGAGCCGCCGCCCGTCCCCGACCCTCATCCGATGGGCGGCGGCTC
>NZ_JBHUXV010000014.1:0-25159 GCF_042669125.1 Streptomyces sp. NPDC057253
GTCCTGTGCACGTCCGGAGTCCCGGATCACGCCTCGGCGCCCACCAGTTCACCGCTCTCCGCCGACGCCAGCACCCGCGCCCCACGGTCGGGCCGGCTGTCCAGGCCGACCAGCAGCCCCGGCACCGCGATGCTCGGCAGCATATGGGCCCACATGACGGAGATCCGCTGTCCGAGGTCCTCCCGCCCGTGCAGCGCCCGGGACATCAACTGGACCCCGGCGAACGCCCCCACCAGCAGATCCGCCGTGTCCCGCGGCTGTACCGTCGGCAGCAACTCGCCCTGCTCCCGGGCCTCCAGGAGCATCCCCGTCAGTTGCTCGCTCCACTGCCTGAACGGTCCCGTGTGATCGACCCCGGGCGGCGCGCACTGGTCCACCGTCAGCCGCACGCTCCCCTTGAGCAGGGAGTTGGTCCGCAGCCGGTGCCCGAAGACGAACGTCATGTCGACGATCTCCTGGAGCTTGCACGGATGCGGCGGCACGGCCCCCAGCGGCAACTGCTCGTCGAGCACCGCCTGGGCGAGGGACTCCTTGGACTGGAAGTGGAAGTACAGGGCGCCTTTGGTGACATCGGCCCGCTCCAGCACCATCGCGATGGTGCTCGCGGCGTACCCGTGCTCGTCGAAGACGGCGCCCGCGGCCTCCACGATCGTCCTGCGTGTCCTGATGGCGCGCTCCTGTCTCGCCACAAGAACCCCTCCCATGAGCCGAGTCGGGTCTCGTCCGGTCTCGATCAGGTCACATTGAAAACAGACCGGAATCCCTCGTACTCTATCGCTCACCGGCACGGGCACCTCGCCGTCCGTCATCGCTGCGGAGGAACCGCTTCGGAGGAACGAGGGGGAGACATGCCAGAGTTGCGGCAGCTGACGGGGTTTCTGTCCGGGGCCGGGCCCCTGACGGCGACCGTACCCCGTGAACTCGTGCACCGCGTGTCCGTCGCGGAGACCCTCCTCACCGGCTGGGCCAGAACAGGACCCGACCGCTTCACCCTCACCGCCCAGTGGCCCCGCGCCCACCAGTTACACGTGTCGCCCGACCGCTCGGCCTATGAGCCGCTCCTGGCCGCAGAAACGGTCCGCCAGTGCGGGGCGCTGCTCGCTCACACCGCCTACCAGGCCCCGATCGGCCATCAGTTCGTCCTCCGGGAACTCCAGGTGGACACCCGCCCCGAACATCTGGCGGTCGGCGCCGGCCCCGCCGAACCCGTCGTCGACATCACCGTCGACGAGGTCCGCCACCGGGCCGGCCGCCCCGCCGCGCTGAGCTACGACGCCGTCGTGCGCCTCGGCCCGGAGCGCGTCGCGACCGGCCGCATCGCCGTGAGCTGGACGAAGGAGGCCGTCTACCGCCGGTTGCGCGGGGGCCGTACCGCCGACGTGGGGGCCCTGCGGCTGCCGCAGCCGCCGCCGACACCGCTGCCGGCCGACACCGTGGGGCGGGCCCTGGACGCCGACGTGCTCCTGTCGCCCGCCGACCGCCCCGACCGCTGGCGGCTCAGGGTCGATACCGCGCACCCCGTTTTCTTCGATCACCCGCTGGACCACATCCCCGGCATGCTCCTCCTGGAGGCCGCCCGCCAGGCCGTACGGGCGCACGGCGGCGCGGACGGCCCGCTGCCCGCGTCCTTCCACGCCACGTTTCACCAGTTCGCCGAGCTCGACCGGCCGGTGTGGATCGAGGTGAGCGGTGCGGGCGGCTCCGACGTACAAGTCGTAGCGCTGCAAGGGGAGTCGGTGGCCTTCACATGCCGGGTGGGTGCCGTCGCAGGGTGAGTTATCGTGTACAGGGAGTTAGAAACAAACGGCATGACCCGTTCTTTTCCGTCACAGGAGTGTGCAGTCGATGCCGAGGCAGTTACGCGCTGAACAGACCCGAGCGACGATCATCACCGCCGCCGCCGATCTGTTCGACCGTCGTGGCTATGAATCGACCAGTCTCAGCGACATCGTCGAGCACGCCCAAGTCACCAAGGGCGCGCTGTACTTCCACTTCGCGGCGAAGGACGACCTCGCCCACGCGATTCTGGAGATACAGTCCCGGACCTCGCGTCAGGTGGCCGGGGACGTGGACGCCCGCGGTTACACCTCCCTGGAGGCGCTGGTCCGGATCACCTTCCAGATAGCGCGGTTGTCGGTCGAGGGGCCCGTGCTGCGGGCCGGACTCCGGCTCGCCACCGGCGGAGTCGAGGTGCGGGCACCGCTGCGGCATCCGTTCACCGAGTGGCTCGACCTCGCGACGGGAAAGCTGCTCGGGGCGGTCAAGGAGTCCGACCTCCACCCGGACACCGACGTGGAGGCGGTGGCGCACTCCCTGGTCTGCTTCTTCGTCGGCACCCGCGTGGTGGGGCCGCATCTGGAGTCCGTGAAGCGGCAGCCGCGGCGGCTCGCCGAGATGTGGCACGTGATGATCCGGGGCCTGGTGCCGGTTCCCCGCCGGGCCCGGTATCTCGCGCTGGTGAGTCAGCTGGAGCAGGAGTCGAGGGCCGGCTGAGAGGTGGTTACAGTCGGCGTATGTCTCCCAGCGCCGCTGTCGTACTCGCCAGTGAACCCGGCTCCTTCCCGCACAGCGTGCTCGCCGAGCGGCACCCCGCGATCATCGCGCAGGTGCGCGAGGCCTTCCCCTACGGCCCCGAGCAGCACCGCGCACTGGACGCGCTGCTCGACAACTGCACCAAGGGTGTGATCGAACCGCTCCCCGGCGGGGCGTGGGGCGAGTGGGGGATCGACACCTACGCCGGGCAGTCCTGGTTCGACGTGCCCTGGCTCTGGTCCGAGAGCTACTTCTACCGCTGGCTCCTCGACGCCGTCGGCTACTTCGCCCCCGGCCCCTGGCAGGGCATCGACCCCTTCCGGCCCGCCAAGCTCACCGAGCTCGACTCCCCGGAGACGGACCAGGAACTGGCCGCGCTGGACGAGCTCGCCTCGCGGCCCGTCGAGGAGCGGGGCGCGGCCCTGCTGCACGGGTCGCTGTGGGGCAACCGCGCCGACCTGGGCTTCCGGCTCTCCGACGACCGGGCCGAGGGACGGGACGCGGTACCCGATCTGGTCGCCGACGACAGCGAACGGCTGTGGGCGCTGCTCGACGGCACCGGCACCCTGTGTCTGATCGCCGACAACGCCGGACGGGAGCTGATCCCCGACCTGCTGCTCCTCGCCCACCTCCTCGAACACGGGCGGATCGAACGGGCCGTGCTGCACGTGAAGCCGTACCCCTACTACGTCTCCGACGCGACGACCGCCGACGTCGTCGACGCGCTGCGCCGGCTGGTGCGGGCGCCGGGGGAGGCCGCGGGGTACGGGCGGCGGCTGTGGGACGCCATGGCGGACGGGCGGCTCGACGTCCGGGCGCACGCGTTCTCCTGTGCCCCGCTGCCGTACGCGGACATGCCGGACGACCTGCGTACGGAGATCGGTGGGGCCGCGCTGACCGTGCTGAAGGGGGACCTCAACTACCGGCGTCTGGTGGGGGACCGGTGGTGGGCGCCGACCACGTCCTTCGCCGAGGTGACCGGGTACTTCCCGGGGCCGGTCGCCGCGCTGCGCACGCTGAAGTCCGATGTCGTCACCGGGCTCGACGCCCGTACGGAGGCCGCGCTGGTCGAGGCGGAGGGGCGGCGCTGGCGGACGGGCGGGACCCACGCGCTCATCCAGGTCCGGCCCTGAGGAGCGTTATGCTGCCGACTTGTACCGGTGGGCTGCCATACGTCCCGCCGACGGGCAGCGAAAGAGGACGTCATTGACCCCGCGGTACCTGAGCAATCCTGGGGAGCCCGTCTACGACGTGGACGCACGATGCTATGTCGACGTCACGGACCCCCGTGACGAGGCCGACCTGCACGACGTGTTCACGGACATCTACCGCACCAACCGCTGGGGTTCCGACGAGACCCGCTCAGGACCGGGCTCCGAATTGCAGCGCATGAAGCGGGTGATAGGCCAACTCGGCGTCCTCATCAAGGACTTGGGCGTCCGGTCGATACTGGACGCGCCCTGCGGCGACTTCAACTGGATGCGGTACGTCGAACTGCACGGCGCCTCCTACCTCGGCGGGGACGTGGTCGCGGAACTCGTGGCGGCCAACCGCGCCAACCACCCGGGTCCCGGGCGGGAGTTCCAGCTGCTCGACTTCACGGCGCAGCCGGTGCCGCGGGTCGACCTCATCATCTGCCGGGACGCCCTTGTGCACTTCTCCTACCAGCACGTGGTGGAGGCGCTGACCCGTTTCCGGGAGAGCGGCTCGCGCTATCTGCTCACCACGACCTTCTCCCGCACCCCGGCCAACACCGATATCGTCACCGGCTGGTGGCGCCCCATCGACCTGTGCAAGGCCCCCTTCGGGCTGCCCGAACCGCTCCAGGTCATCGACGACGACGAGTCGGACGACTTCTACGACGACAAGACGCTCGCGCTGTGGGACCTGAGCCAGATCCCGTCCCACTTCCCGGGCTACGAACCGGCCGCGGCGGAGTCGGGGTCGCGGGGCGGGTGACTTCTGCGGGCCGGGCGGAGCGAACTCGGTTTGCGGCGGGGGTCCTTGTCGGATGCCGCTTCGATTGCGTGATCCCGGGGTGCGGGGGTTCTCGGTCCGCGGCTCGATCCCTGTCCTCGGGGCGATCCCGCTTCCCCGACACGGTCTCGGCCCGCTGGAGACCTCGTGTCGATGCCCTCTCCCTCCTCAGCGCGATCCCCCGTCCGCGGCGCGGTCCTCGTCCTCCGTGTGCAGGCGGGCGAGGGCCTGTTGGGCGGCCAGGGTTCGGGGGTGTCGTAGGCCCAGTACCTCCTCGCAGGCTTCTCGTACCTCCGCGAACTCCGTTCGGGCCTCCGTAAGTTCACCTTTCAGGCACAGCAGGTCGGCGAGGTTGTGGCGGACCGCGAGGGTGCCGGGGTGGCGGAGGCCCAGGGTGTCGACGCAGTCCGCGAGGACCGTGCGGTACTCCGTCTCCGCGCGCTCGACATGGCCGCGCAGATGCAGGACGTGCGCGGCGCCGTGCCGGACCGACAGGGTCAGCAGGTGCTGTTCGCCCAGCACTTCGCGGCGTGCCGCGTACACCTCTCTGAACTCCTGTTCCGCGGCTGCCAGTCGGCCCTGGTCCTTGAGCAGGTCGGCGAGGTTGTGGCGGACCGCGAGGGTGCCGGGGTGGCGGGGGCCCAGGGTGTCGACGCAGTCCGCGAGGACCGTGCGGTACTCGGTCTCCGCCCGGTCGGTGCGGCCCCGCAGGTGCAGGACATGTGCGGCGCCGTGGCGGACCGACAGGGTCAGCAGGTGCTGTTCGCCCAGCACTTCGCGGCGCGCCGCGTACACCTCCCTGAACTCCGTCTCCGCCGCCTCCAGTTGGCCCCGCTCCATCAACAGGTCGGCAAGGTTGTGGCGGACCACCAGCGTGTGCGGGTGCATGTCGCCGAGCAGCCGGCGCTGCACCTCGAAGACCTCCCGGAACTCGGTCTCCGCGTCCCCGGGCCAGCCCCGGTCCCGCAGCACGGTGGCCAGACCGTGCCGGGCGGACACGGTCTCCGGGTGGTCCTCGCCGTACGCGTCCGCGCGCAGCCCGAGCACCGTGCGGAACTCGTGCTCGGCCTCCACGAGCAGGCCCCGGTCACGCAGGACGTCCGCGAGGTCGTGGCGCACGCCGAGGGTGATCGGGTGCCGCTCGCCCAGGACCTCCGCGCACACCCCGAGCGTCTCCCGCAGCTCCTGCTCGGCCTGCCGGAACATGCCGCGCTCGTGCAGCACCTGGGCCATCTCGTGCCGGGTGACCAGGGTGTCGGGGTGGTTCGCGCCGAGTGTCTCCCGGTAGGCGTCCCGCAGCAGGCGGTACTCCTCCTCGGCCTCCGCGAGCAACCCGCGGTACCGAGCCATCCAGGCCACGCCCTTGCGGGCCGCGAGGGTCTGCGGGTCGCGCTCGCCCAGCAGGGTGCGGCGGGTGGCGTGGACGGCGCGGTACTCGGTCTCCGCCTCGATCGGACGGCCCCGGTCGCACAGCAGGTTCGCGAGCGCGTACCGGGCGTCGGCGGTCTCGCCTGCCGCGTCGCCGAACAGGGCCCGGGTGTCCTCCAGGACGGTACGAAGGAGCGACTCGGCCGCCGACAGCCGCCCTCGCTGCTGGAGCAAGTGGGCCGCGGCGGCCCGTACTTCGAGCGCGTCGGGATCCCGCGGGCCGCACGCGAGCACCACCGGCTCGCACGCGTCGAGCACCTCCTCCGCGCGGTCCAGCCAGCCCCGCCGGAACAGATGACGGGCCCCGGCCGCCGCCGCCCGCAGCGCCTTGGAGACCAGCTCGTCCTCGGCCTCGTACGGGTCGCCCATCAGGGCCAGCGGGGCGTCGCAGTGCGGGAGCAGCAGCCGCCAGCGCGGCCAGTCGCGCGGGTCGTCCTCGCTCAGCTCGGCGGTGGCGCACACGACCAGGTCGGCGACGACCGCCGCGTACTCCTCCCAGTGCTCGGCGAGGTCCCGCTGGAGCCGGCCCGCGTCCCGGACCAGCGGGTGCAGCACCAGGGTGCGGGCGTGGTCGTCGCCGCCGGGCGGGGTGTGCAGCTCCACCAGGCCGAAGTCGGCGAGCGCGGTGAGCGCGGTGTACAGCTCCTGGGGGGTGACCCCGGGCAGCAGCGAGGAGGCGGCCAGCCGGTCCGGGCGTAACAGACCGACCAGCGGCACCGGGGCCTCGCCGAGGCAGCACAGCAGCCGCATCAGCGGCCGGGCCTGGACGATGCCCCGCCGCTCCAGGAGGTCCAGGGACAGCTCCCAGGTGCCGGTCACCGGGACGGAGTAGGTGCCGCCCTGCTGACCGGGCGGGCGCTCGTCGAGGAGCTCGGTGAAGCGCTCGTCGAGGGCCACGCGGTAGTCGGCGTACGTCCGCACGGTCGTCGTGCCCGGCCAGGCGGGGAACGCCGAGGCCGCCGCGAGATGCGAGCCCGCGATGCGCAGCGCCAGCGGCAGCCCGCCGAGCCGACGGGTCAGCAGCCGGGCGTCCTCGCGGGAACCGGCCCGCTCCCCGGCGAGGTCCCAGAGCACCTCGGTGGCGTCGTCCTCCTCCAGGGCGTCGACCGAGTGCAGTGTGGCCCAGGGCCCCCAGGTCGTCGGGCTGCTGTCCCGGCTGGTGATCAGCACCAGGCCGGGCAGCTCGGCCGCCGGCCGGATCCAGCCCGTGCCCTCCGCCAACCGGCCGTAGGGCGCGAGGTGTTCGGGCTCGTCGGCATTGTCCACCACCAGCAGCCAGGGGCTCGCGGTGTCGCACAGTCTGCGCCACAGCAGATCGGTCGCGCTCGAACGCCCCGACCAGGCACGGTCGATGAGGTCCGCGGGGGTGCCGAGCGCCGCCACCACCTCGCGCATGCCCGCACTCAGCGCGGCGGGGTTCTTCGCGGTCACCCACCACACGTCGACGTTGAGCGCGGCGGCGTGCGCGGCGATCTCCAGGGCGACCGTGGTCTTTCCGCTGCCGCCCATGCCGTGCAGCACCCGCACACCCGAAGTCGGTTTGCCCACCAGCTGTTTGAGCGTGTCGAGGAGCGGCCCCCGGCCGCGCACCCGGCGGTCGAGCCGGCCCAGCGGAGGCGCGACGGTGAGCGTGCCCGGAGCGCGGGCGGGCTCCAGCGGGGCAGGCGGCTGCTGGACCTGGATGAAGACCGGGCGCGCCATGCCGGAGAACTCCTGGACGAACTCCGTCAGCAGCCCGGACAGGGCGGGGTCCCGGGCCAGCAGAGCGCGCAGGGTGCTGTCCCACTCCTCCCGCTGCTGCCGCAGGATGACCTGCTGCCGCCCCGGAGGCGCGGCGTCCAGTTCCGCCCGCGCGCGGTCCAGCCGCTCCACGTCCTCGCGGCGCAGGAACCGCGCGATCCGGTGCCTGGCCACCTGCCAGGCATCGGTGGTCATCAAGCCCACCATCGTGCCCGCGGCCGCGGCAGCGGTCTGGGTGAACAACTCTGCCCCGAACATCGAGGACCCCCTGTCGGCACACACCTCGACGGTTACGTCCGAACCCCTCTCCCGCTTTCAGGTTCTCATGTCACGCGGACCGAAAGGGACTTGATCCGGTTGGTGTCCGGCTCGGGCTGCCGCACTCCGGGAGGATGCGGGGCGGGATCCGGCCACCCTTTTCGCATTTCTCCAAGGAGTGACGATTCGGCCGACCTTGATGCAGTGATCATGGAAGGCCCGATTCACCCTGGATTCACGCGATGGTGTGATCATGTCCTGTCGTGCGGATGGCGGTTGGGGGCCCTGGGTAGGGCCCGGCTCATGACGCAGCAGCCCTTCGAACTCCCGCACTTCTACATGCCGTACCCCGCGCGGCTGAACCCGCACGTCGACGAGGCGCGGGCCCACTCGACCGCGTGGGCCCGCGAGATGGGCATGCTGGAGGGGTCCGGGATCTGGGAGCAGTCCGACCTCGACGCGCACGACTACGGACTGCTCTGCGCCTACACACACCCCGACTGCGACGGCCCGGCGCTCTCGCTCATCACCGACTGGTACGTGTGGGTGTTCTTCTTCGACGACCACTTCCTGGAGATCTTCAAACGCACCCAGGACCGCGCCGGCGGCAAGGCCTACCTCGACCGACTGCCGCTGTTCATGCCGATGGACCCGTCGACCCCCGTGCCCGAGCCGCGGAACCCGGTCGAGGCGGGCCTCGCCGACCTGTGGACGCGGACCGTGCCGTCGATGTCCGCCGACTGGCGCCGCCGCTTCGCCGTTGCCACCGAGCACCTGCTCAACGAGTCCCTGTGGGAGCTGTCCAACATCAACGAAGGGCGGATCGCCAACCCCGTCGAGTACATCGAGATGCGCCGCAAGGTCGGCGGCGCACCCTGGTCGGCCGGTCTCGTGGAGTACGCGACGGCCGAGGTCCCCGTCGCTGTCGCCGGGACGAGGCCCCTGCGGGTCCTGATGGAGACCTTCTCCGACGCCGTCCACCTGCGCAACGACCTCTTCTCCTACCAGCGCGAGGTCGAGGACGAGGGCGAGCTCAGCAACGGCGTGCTCGTCCTGGAGACCTTCTTCGGCTGCACCACGCAGGAGGCCGCCGACACCGTCAACGACGTCCTCACCTCCCGCCTCCACCAGTTCGAGCACACCGCGCTGACCGAGGTGCCCGCCGTCGCCCTGGAGAAAGGACTCTCGCCGGGCGAGGTGGCAGCCGTCGCCAAGTACACCCAAGGACTCCAGGACTGGCAGTCCGGCGGCCACGAATGGCACATGCGCTCCAGCCGCTACATGAACGCCCGCGCCGAGACCACCTCCCCCTGGCAGAACCTGACCGGCCCCGGCACCTCGGCCGCCGACGTCGCCGCCCTGCTGGCCGCGGCCGGCGCGGAGCGGCTGCGGGCCCACACGCATGTGCCGTTCCAGAAGGTCGGACCCTCCCTGCTGCCCGACTTCCACATGCCGTTCCAGGTCGAGCACAGCCCTCACCTGGCCGGCGCCCGCCCCCGCCTCACCGAGTGGATGCACCGCATGGGCATGCTCCAGGAGGGCGTCTGGGACGAGGGCCGGCTCGCCGCGGCCGACCTCCCGCTGTGCGCCGCGGGCATCGACCCCGACGCGAGCGCCGAGGCCCTAGACCTCAGCTCGCACTGGCTGGCCTGGGGCACCTACGGCGACGACTACTACCCCCTCGTTTACGGCGCCCGCCGCGACCTCGCCGCCGCCCGCCTCACCACCCACCGGCTGTCGCAGTGCATGCCGCTCGACGGCGAGCAGACCCTCGTGCCCGCCAACGGCATGGAACGCGGCCTGATCGACCTGTGGGTCCGCACCACGGCCGAGATGACCCCGGACCAGCGGAGCACGCTCAAGGACTCCGTGAACGCGATGACCGAGAGCTGGGTGTGGGAGCTCGGCAACCAGCTCCACCACCGCGTCCCCGACCCCGTCGACTACCTGGAGATGCGGCGCGCCACCTTCGGCTCCGACCTCACGATGAGCCTGTGCCGGATGGGCCACGGCCCCGCGGTCCCGCCCGAGGTCTACCGCAGCGGACCCGTGCGCTCCCTGGAGAACGCTGCCGTCGACTACGCCTGTCTGCTCAACGACGTCTTCTCCTACCAGAAGGAGATCGAGTACGAGGGCGAGATCCACAACGCGATCCTCGTCGTGCAGAACTTCTTCGGCATCGACTACCCGACCGCGCTGCGGGTCGTCCACGACCTGATGACCCAGCGCATGCAGCAGTTCGAGCACGTCGCCGCCAACGAACTGCCCGTGGTCTACGACGACTTCGGGCTCTCGGAGGAGGCACGCGAGGTGATGCGCGGCTATGTGACCGACCTCCAGCACTGGATGGCGGGCATCCTGCACTGGCACCGCACGGTCGACCGCTACAAGCCCGCCTACCTCGCCGCCCGCACCCACGGCTTCCTCCCGGACAGAAGCCCGACACTGCCGATCGCGGGCTGACGGGAGCCCGGGGCTCCGCGGTCCGCCCGGCTCAGCGCCCCGCCAGGGCCAGGTACAGGCGCCGAGCCCTGGCCGCCTGCACGGGCTCGCCCAGGGTGTCGAACTCGTCGGCGAGGACGCGCAGTTCATCGGTGTCCAGCCGGGTCGGGTCCTCGGCGGAGCGCAACAGGCTCTGGTCGAGTTCGATCGCGTCGAACCGGCGTATCAGCGCGACCAGGGCCAACCCGGTCAGGCCCTGGTCCCGGGCGAGGTCGGTCCAGGTGTACAGCGGTTCTTCGGCGGGATCCTCGCCGAAGAACAGGCGGTCGGTGTCCCGCGCCCACTGTGTCAACTCGGCCGGGTCGGCTCCGGGCGCGGGGATCTCGCTGAGCCCGCACGCCGTGTCGAAGTCGGTCTCCCGCACCTCGTGCAGCAACGGCAGGTCCTCCACCCGGCCGTGCAACCCCACCAGCACCGCGGCCAGGCGCAGTTCGTCCGTCAGCGAGGACCGCGTCTCGTACCGCAGCAACCGCCGCAGCAGCTCCAGGTCCCCCGGCACCCGGTCGAACTGCGCGGCCCGCAGCGCGAGCCGACGCCGTACGCCATCCTCGGCCACCGCCTCCCACACCTCGCGCCCGCCCGCCCGCAGCGCCGCCAGATCGGCGCGACCCGACGCCAGGACCGACTCCCACAGCGCAGGCGGAGGCGGGCCGATCAGGTCGTAGGCACCGCCCTCCTCCGCGTTGAGGAGCACGAAGTCGGGTTCCGTGCGGGACAGGGCGGTGTGCAGCATCCGCACCAGCTCGACCGGCGAACGCTCCGGGAACCCCAGGGCGGACCGCAGTCCGGCCCGCTCCTCGTCCAGAGAGATCCCGCACTCCTCGCGGATCCCCCGCTCCACCTCGGCCACGTGCGCGAGGATCCTCTCCTCACCGTCCTCCGGGGACAGCCGGACGCAGTCGCGCCACCCGGGCAGGCCGATCAGCATCTCCAGTGCCTCATCCACACCGGAGCCGATGATCCCGGCCCCGCCCTCCGAGTCGGCGTACAACACCGAGCCGTCCCCGCACCGGAAGTACGTGCCGCCGGAGTCGTCGCCCGCTATGGCCTCCAGCGGGCCGCCCGAGGCGAGTCGGACCGGCTCGACATGGCCGTACTCGGCGCGCTCAAGGGTGAAGTCGAAGGGGAAGCCGGCCAGTGCGGCCAGCCGGGAGTCCTGCCGGAGCAGCCGCAGGGCGTGTTCGGTCATGTCACAGAACGTAACAGCGCCCACTGACACAGGGACTTCATCGTCGTCCTTCAGTCTCACTCGTTCGTGGCTCGTCGCGCGCCCGTGCGCCGGGTAGTCACTCCCCGGTGGTGATCCAGCCGGAGGCGATCCATGGAACAGACTGCGTTGCGCCCCAAGCCGATGCCCGGTCAGGAGACCGGCGGTGGCAGGAAGCCCGGGGCCGCCCGGCGTCCGCACGCCGCGCGCCGCCGCGGACGCCGGCTCATGACCCTGCTGTTCGGCCTGTTCGTCGCGGCCGTCCTCGTGCTGTCGGGGGTGGGCCTCGGGACCGTGGGTGCCACGGTGATCGGCATGAGCAGACTGGCCGAACTCCAACGACAGGTGGGGATGAGCCCGGACACCCCGGACACCCCGGCGCACCCGAGCCCCTCCCCGTCGTCCGCGGCACCCACGACCGCCCCCTCGACCGCGCCCGCCCTCGCGACGCTCGGTCTGGAGGTCGTGGACGCCGAGAAGGCGGGCGCGCTGGTGGTGGGCGTCCATGTCCCGGGCCCGGGCTATACGGCGGGTCTGGTCCGCGGTGACGTACTGCTCGCGTTCGGCCGCACCCGGATCGACACCGCGAACGACCTCGCACGAGCCGTCGCCGACGCCCGCTCCGGCCGCGAGATCGTCCTCACGGTCCGCCACCGCAGCGGCGGCTACCAGCAGCTGACGGCGGTACCGGGCGTGGTGACATGACCCCTCACGCACGCCGGCCCCGGTGAAAACCTCTGGTCCCCGTCGGGCCCTCGACGTCACGATGGGCGCATGCCGACCACGCTTCTCGCCTTTTTGGGGGCCTGCACCCTCATCGCCGCCTCTCCCGGGCCGAGCACCGTCCTGATCATCAAGCAGTCGCTGCACAGCAGGCGCTCCGGCTTCCTGACCGTGCTCGGCAACGAGACCGGGGTGTTCGTCTGGGGCGTCGTCGCCGCGCTCGGCCTGACCGCGCTGCTGACGGCCTCCGAGATCGCCTACGGCGTGATGCGGATCGTCGGTGCCGTCGTGCTCGTCGGCTTCGGCGTCCAGGCGCTGCGACAGGCCCGCCGCGCCAAGGGGGACACCGGCGGCTCCGAGGGCTGGCAGAGCACCGCCAGGACCGGCTGGGCCGCCTACCGCGCGGGACTGCTCCTCAACCTCGCCAACCCCAAGGCCGCCGTCTTCGCCCTGTCCTTCCTGCCGCAGTTCGTGCCCGAGAGCGCCCCGCACCTACTCACGATGGTCGGGCTCGCGGCGCTCTGGGCGGTCTACGAGATCGGCTACTACGGCCTCTACGTGTGGTTCGTCGGCCGGCTGCGGTCCCTGCTGTCCCGCGCGGGCGTGCGCCGGCGTCTGGAACAGGTCTCCGGAGGCGTACTGCTGCTTCTCGGCGTCCGCATGGCCCTGGAGGGCTGACCCGCCGCGGGCACTTTGCGCGCGCCGCCCGAAAGACGTGTCGACCGGCTCGCGCGCCCCACGCCGTACGGGCAGGATGCTGCCCAAGACCCACACCCGCCCAGGGAGGCCCTGATGACCGGCACCGCAGCGCCCTTCGCCGCCGACGACTACCGGGCCCGCATGGAGCGCGCGGCCCGGTCGGCCGCCGAGGCAGGGCTGGCAGGCCTGCTGGTGGCCCCGGGACCGGACCTGGTGTGGCTCACCGGCTACGCGCCCACCGCCGCCACCGAACGCCTCACCCTGCTGGTCCTCGCGCCCGGCCAGGACCCCGTCCTCGTCGTCCCCACCCTGGAGGCCCCGGACGCCGCCAAGGCCGTCGGCGCGAGCGCCCTGACCCTGCGGGACTGGACCGACGGCAAAGACCCGTACGCCGCCACCGCCGCCCTCCTGGACACCGGCGGCCGGTTCGGGATCAGCGACAACACCTGGGCCATGCATCTGCTGGGCCTCCAGAGGGCACTGCCCGGCACGTCGTACGCCTCGCTCACCGAGGCCCTGCCCATGCTCCGGGCCGTCAAGGACCCGGCGGAGCTGGAGCTCCTGGCAGCCGCGGGAGCGGCCGCCGACGCGGCGTTCGAGGAGATCCGGAAGGTCCCCTTCGGCGGCCGCAGGGAGTCCGAGGTCGCCGCGGACCTCGCCGGTCTGCTGCGTCGCTTCGGTCACTCCCAGGTCGACTTCACCATCGTCGCCTCCGGCCCGAACGGCGCCAACCCGCACCACGAGGTGGGCGACCGGGTCATCGAACGCGGCGACATGGTCGTCCTCGACTTCGGCGGCCTGAGGGACGGCTACGGCTCCGACACCTCCCGCACGGTCCACGTCGGCGAACCCACCGACGAGGAACGCCGGGTGCACGACCTCGTCCGCGCGGCCCAGGAGGCCGGCTTCGCCGCGGTACGGCCCGGAGCGGCCTGCCAGGAGGTGGACCGGGCCGCCCGCGCGGTCATCGCGGACGCCGGGTACGGCGAGTACTTCATCCACCGCACCGGGCACGGCATCGGCGTCACCACGCACGAGCCGCCGTACATGATCGAGGGCGAGGAACAGCCCCTCGTGCCGGGCATGTGCTTCTCCGTGGAGCCCGGGGTCTATCTGCCGGGCCGTTTCGGGGTACGGATCGAGGACATCGTCACGGTCACCGAGAACGGCGGCCGCAGGCTCAACGACACGACCCGCGAGATGGTCATAGTGGACTGACCGGACCCCAGGAGCCCCTCCACCCCTCGAGTGACTACGGCGCGACCATGACCCAGGCACCGACACCCACCGCGGACACGGTCCGCCGGCTGGTCCGTTCCCTGCTCAAGGACACCACGGCCGACGGCGGCGGGCCCGAGGTCCGTCCCGTCGCCGAGAGCGGCACCCCCGCCACCTGGTGGGTCGGCAGCCGCCATGTGCTGCGCCTGTCCGCCGACCGCGCGGCCGCGGCCCGCCGACGCCGCGAACTGCGCCTGCGCGACCTGGTCCGCCCGCACCTCCCCGTCGCGGTGCCCACCAGCGTGGCGCAGGGCGAGTGGGCGCCCGGGCTGGCGTACACGCTGGACACGAAGCTTCCCGGCGGCTCGGCGGAGGAGCACGACGTCTCCGCCGTGGGCGAGGCCGACCTGGCCGGGCTGCTCACCGGACTGCGCGAGGTGCCCGTACGGCAGGCCGAGGCGCTCGGCGTCCCGCGCGTCGCCCCGCGCTCACTGGAGGCGCTGCGCCGGGAGGCCGGCCGGGCCGCCGAGCGCCTGCGCGCGGCCGACGAGTTCGACCCGGCCCGGCTCCAGCAGCTCACCTCGCCCGCCGCGGTCCAGCTCGCCGCCCAGCCGGGCAGCGCGGTCCTCGTGCACCACGCCCTGACCGGCGAACACCTCGTGGTCAGCGCCGACGGCCGGGTGCGGGGCGTCCTCGACTGGACCGACACGGTCGTCGGCGACCCCGCCGAGGACATCGCGGGCCTCGCCCTCGCCGTCGGCGCGCCCGCCGCCGTCCGCGCCGCCACCCTCGCCGGGTACGGCGCCCGTCCCTGCCTGCGCGGCCTCTGGCTCGCCCGCTGCGACACCGTGATCCGCCTCGCCGCGGGCCTGGAACGCCGGGAGGGCGCGCCGCTGGGCCTGCTGAGGACCCGCCTCGGCCGCGCCTGGGAGGCGATCCTGCTGGAACGGGTCACGGAGCTGCGGGACGAGGAGAGGGACGACGCGGAGCTGTAGGAGGCACTCCCTCAGCCGTCTCCACCTGCACTTTTCCCCACCGGGGAGCGCCCGCGCCCGGGCCGGGGAGACGAAGCAGACCCCGTGAGGTCAGGCCTGGAGGAGCACCACGCACGACTCGCCGGGAACATGCAGCACCCCGTCCGCGCCCGGCGTCTCCACCGGCTCCCAGGCCGCCAGGACACGGGCCTCGCGGGGCCCCAGCGGGATGGCGGCCGGCGACTTGGCGAGGTTCACGGCCACCCGGACGTCCCCGCGGCGGAAGGCGAGCCAGCGCTGGTCCTCGTCGTGGGCGACCCTGGTGTCGGCGAGGTCGGGGTCGGTGAGGTCCGGGTGTTCGTGCCGCAGTGCGAGGAGCCGGCGGTACCAGGCCAGCACGCGCGCGTGGGGCTCGCGTTCGGGCTCGGACCAGTCGAGGCAGGAGCGGTCCCGGGTCGCCGGGTCCTGCGGGTCGGGCACGTCCTCCTCGGCCCAGCCGTGCTCGGCGAACTCCCGCCGCCTGCCCCGCCGTACGGCCTCGGCGAGCTCGGGATCGGTGTGGTCGGTGAAGAACTGCCAGGGGGTGCCCGCCGCCCACTCCTCGCCCATGAACAGCATGGGGGTGAAGGGCGCTGTCAGCACCAGCGCCGCCGCACAGGCCGCGAGCCCGGGGGAGAGGGACGCCGCCAGCCGGTCGCCCTGGGCGCGGTTGCCGACCTGGTCGTGGGTCTGGGAGTAGCCGAGCAGCCGGTGCGCCGCCACGCGCGTACGGTCCAGCGGACGCCCGTGGCTGCGGCCCCGGAAGCTGGACCAGGTGCCGTCGTGGAAGTAGCCGCCGGTGAGCGTCTTGGCCAGGGAGGCCAGGGGGGCGCGGGCGAAGTCGGCGTAGTAGCCCTGGGACTCGCCGGTCAGCGCGGTGTGCAGGGCGTGGTGGAAGTCGTCGTTCCACTGCGCGTGCAGTCCGAGTCCGCCCTGCGCGCGGGACGTGATGAGCCGCGGGTCGTTGAGGTCCGACTCGGCGATCAGGAACAGCGGCCGCCCCAGGTCGGCGGCGAGGGCGTCCACGGCCGTCGACAACTCCTCCAGGAAGTGGCACGCGCGGGTGTCCGCCAGCGCGTGCACGGCGTCCAGGCGCAGCCCGTCGATCCGGTAGTCCCGCAGCCAGGAGAGCGCGCTGCCCAGCAGATACGCCCGCACCTCGTCCGAGCCGGGCGCGTCCAGGTTGACCGCGGAACCCCAGGGGGTGTGATGCGTGTCCGTGAAGTACGGCCCGAAGGCGGGCAGGTAGTTGCCCGACGGGCCCAGGTGGTTGTGCACCACGTCCAGGACGACCCCGAGGCCCAGTTCGTGCGCCCGGTCCACGAAACGCTTCAGGGCCTCGGGGCCGCCGTAGGGCTCGTGGACGGCCCACAGGGAGACCCCCTCGTAGCCCCAGCCGTGCCGCCCGGGGAAGGGGCACAGGGGCATCAACTCGACGTGGGTCACGCCGAGTTCGACGAGGTGTTCGAGGCGGGCGGCGGCCGCGTCCAGCGTGCCCTCGGGCGTGTAGGTGCCCACGTGCAGCTCGTACAGGACCGCGCCCGGCAGGGGGCGGCCCGCCCACCGGGTGCGCCAGGCGTGGCGCTCGTGCTCGACGACCGCGCTGAGCCCGTCCGGGCCGTCCGGCTGGCGCCGCGAGCGCGGATCGGGCAGCACCGGACCGTCGTCCAGCGCGAAGCCGTACCGGGTGCCGTCCGCGGCCTCCGCCTCGGTCCACCACCATCCCGCGCGGTCCGGATCGCGCTCCAACGCGCGCGTGGCGCCCTCGTAGTGGAGCGTCACACGGGCGGCCTGCGGTGCCCACACCTCGAACTGCACGGCGGTCCCCTTCGTCGCTCACCGGGATGTAGCCCGTCCATGGTCCTTCAAACGCGATCAATCCGCCTCGTAATCAGCCCCTTTGCGTCAGGTGTCGTCAGGTGCGCGCGCGGGGCGGCCGTTGTCTCGTTTTCTGGACACCCGGGGTTCACTGCCCGACAATCACCAACGTGACGTCGTCCTTCGAGTTCAACACGTACCCCGCGCGGCTCTCCGACGTGGAGCGCGACAAGGCGCTGAAGGTGCTCCGTGACGGCGTCGCCATGGGCCGCCTGTCGCACGACACGTTCGTGCGCCGCATGGAACTGGCCCTCATCGCCCGCAGGTCCGACGAACTCGCCGCGCTCACCGCCGACCTGCCCCAGGAGAACCGCCTCTCCCGGCTGGTGTTCGGCACCGTCGAGGCGGTCTCCGGCTTCACCGTACGGCTGCGCAGGGCGTGGCAGGCCGAGCGCCTGCCCAAGCTGCTGCTGCCGCACCCCGGCAGCGGTCACGCGCTGCGCATAGGCCGGGATCCCGCGAACGGCCTCAGGCTGACCCACGAGACGGTCTCCCGCGTGCACGCCGAACTCAGCCGGCAGGGCGGCATGTGGGTGCTGCGCGATCTCGGCTCCACCAACGGCACCACCGTCAACGGCCGTCGGGTCATCGGCGCCGCCGTCGTCCGGGAGGGCGACCAGGTCGGGTTCGGGCGGATGGCCTTCCGGCTCGCGGTCAACTGAGCCCAAGCTCACCTCTGGCCTGGGCTTTACGTGCCGTCGCGGCCCAAAGCCCTTTCCTTCGCACGGTGTTGACGTACCCCCCAACTCGTGACTGACTGTGCGTACACCATGCACACCAGGTGAACCGACGGCACCACATTGTGGAGGTGTGCCCTGCAGCCCCTCCTCCGTTACCCGACCGTCGACGAGCTGGGCGCCCGGGCCGCGGCGCTCGTCGCCCGCCATCCCGCGGACGCCCGGCTGCGCCGGGTCGGCACCTCACGCGCGGGCAACCCGCTGTGGCTGCTCTCCGTCGGCCACGGCAGCCGCCAGGCCCTCGTCGTCGCCGGACCGCACGCCAACGAGCCGGTGGGCGGCGGCACCGTTCTCAGACTCGCCCAGCGCGCCCTGGCCGACCCCCGGCTCACCGCCGGGACCGACGCCACCTGGAACCTCCTGCTCTGCCTCGACCCCGACGGCCTGCGCCGCAACGAAGGCTGGCTGCGCGGCCCGTACTCCCTCGACCGCTACTTCCGGAACTTCTTCCGGCCCGGCTTCGGCGAACAGCCGGAGTGGCTCCCGGACGGCGCGGAGGCCGCCGCGCTCCCGGAGACCCGCACCCTCCTCGCCCTCCAGGACGAGCTGCGCCCCTTCCTCCAGTGCTCCCTGCACGGCGTCGACGTCGGCGGCGGCTTCGTCGAACTCACCCGCGACCTGCCCGGCATCGCCCGGCACGTCGCCCATGCCGCCGCCCAGCTGCACATCCCGCGCGAGTTCGGCCCGTACGACACGCTCTACTGGCCGTGTCTGGGCCCCGCCGTCTACCGGATCCCGCCGCCCCGCCGCGGCGACCTGGCCGCCGCCATAACGGAAGCCGCCGTCGAGTCGACCTGGTACCACCCGCACCCGTACGGCACCGTGACCGCCGTCGTCGAGGCGCCCATGTGGGGCGTGGCCGCCGTCGAGGACGCCGGCCTGCCCCCCGACGCGGCCGCGGTGCTGCGGACCGTCAGCCACACCCTGCGTCACGACGCGCGGCTCCTGGAGGACGTCCTGGCGCGGATCCGTCCGCAGGTCTCGGGTGCCCCGGACGCGGCGCGGCTGCTCGCCCCGGTCGAGGACTATTTACTGGTCTGCCCGGGGCTCGCCGACGCCTGGGACCCCGACGTCACCGACGGCGGCCGCCCGCTGCCCCCGCTCAGCTCCGGCCACCTGGCCGCACTGCGCATCGCGGGCCGGCGCCTGGCCCTGCGCACCGCAGGACTGCTGCACCAGCTCGTCACCCGCGCGGGCGCGGGCCCGGCCGGCGCGCTGCCGGAGCTGGACCGGCTCATCGACGTCTGGTGCGCCGACTACCGCGAGGGCTGCGGGGCCCGCTGGATCCCGGTCCCGCGCCAGATCGAGTACCAGTCCCGGGTCGTGCTCGCCGCCTTCGAGCTCGCCGCACGGCACGCGCCCGCGCGCTCCCGTTCGGGTGAGTCCGGGTGGGGATCCGAGGCCGCCGTGCCGATGCATCGGGAATGATGCACACCACCACAGCCACAGCACCGCGACGAGCGGCCCGCGCGGGTCTGACGGCGGCCGCCCTGCTGCTGGCCGCCGCGGCCCCCGCCTCGGCCGAGGCCCGGTCCGGCGGCGACTACCTCTACCTCATGGTCACCAAGGGCGACAGCCGCTCCAGCGACACCCGCGGCACCCTCCTGCTGTGCGACCCGCCCCAGGGCCACGGCCGCGCCACCGAGGCCTGCGCCCAGCTCGCCGCCGCGGGAGGCGACATTGGCGCCCTCCCGGCCGCCGACGTCTACTGCCCGATGCTCTACGCGCCGGTCACCGTGCAGGCGAGCGGACAGTGGAACGGCCGGCCGGTCGAGTACCGGGAGACCTTCTCGAACGGATGCGTGATGGCGGCGCGCACCGGGGCGGTGTTCGCACTGGAGAGCTGACGGCAGGCAGCACCGCGCACGCGGGCACGTGCGGGGCGTCGCCCTCAGCCCGCCCGTCCACGCGCGTGCAGCGCCACCGCCACGACCGTGCGGGCCTGGTGCTCCACCTGGTGCTCCAACGGCACCCAGCGGGCCCGGAAACGCCCCGCGAAGGAGTCGCTCCAGGCCCGGACGAGCCGTTCCAGACGCGGTGCGGCACGGTCGTCGGTCTCCTTCAGGACCCGCAGCAGCATGGCCGCCGCCCGCAGCGGCAGCCGCCGGGAGAACGCGTCCACACTCCCGATGTACGCCTTGGTGTCGTCGGCGGGGCGGGTGTGGACCCAGTCCGCGGCCAGCCCCGGCACCAGCTCCAGGCCCCAGGTGGCCGCCCGCAGCAACGGCCCGTCGGCGCCCTCCAGACGCGGCCGCGCGTCCGCCAGCACCCGCTCCACGGCCCGCGCCTGTCGCAGCAGCCGGTCCGCCAGCCACCGCATCGCCGCCGCCGGTGCCGGATGCCGCGCCGGATCGTCCACCAGGTCGCTCGCCCACATCGGCACCTCGACGACCGCGGTCAGACCGCCGTGGCGGTGCGCGTGGTACCAGGTGCTGCGCCGCGCGTCGTCCGGCATGCTCGGGTACGCCGCCCCCGCACCCGGCGCCGGCATCACATGCACCCCCGGCCCCGACGCCGGCCAGCCCGCCGCGTCCGAGGCGCCGGTCTCCACCGGAATGTGCAACTCCGCCGCGGACTTGGCGAACGGCTCGGCGAGACCGGGGACGTCCTTCGTCAACTGCACCCAGCTGCCGCCCAGATCGGTGCCGTGCAGGGTCACCTGGACGTAGGGCCGCAGCTCGTCGATCAACGCGGTCAGCGCGCGGGTCTCGGGCGGCAGCCGGTCGGGCGGGAGCATCGCCGGCGCCCACTCCGGCTGCTCCTCGCCGGCCGGCCGGAAGAAGCCGAGGTGGTAGTCGAACAGGCTGCGCGGGGCCGGGGTGACATGGAGGCTCGCCCCGTCGGGATCCGCGCACAGCAGGAAGTGCCAGGAGGTGTCGGCCCGCAACTTCCGCTCGGCCAGCACCCGTTCCGCCACCGCCAGGGCCGCGGGGCCGCCGGCCTGTTCGTTGGCGTGGGCGCCCGCGACCACCAGGACGGCCCGCGGGGAGTTGCCGACGGACAGCACGTGCAGGGGCCGGCCCGCGCGCGAGACCCCCACCTTCCGCAGTCGGCAGACGCCGGGCCACCTTGCGGTCAACGCCCGTGCGGACAGGACAAGTTCGGTCACCGTGGGGTAGCGCAGCTCCGGCAGGAGACTCACCCCCGACACGTCCGACCGGCCTCGCAATCCGCAGTACCCCACGGTCTGGTTGACCTGTCAAGAACACCGAGGGGGAGGCTCCAGGGGGCGCCCAGAGGCATTTACCGCCAGCAGGCAGGACCGCGACTGCCGACGGGTCCCTCACGCCCCCGTGCCCGCAGCAGCGGCCCCTGTGCCCGCAGTCGGCCTCCGCCTCCGGCCCCGCAGCAGTGGCCCGAGGGCCCGCAGTTCGCCCCCGCCTCCGCCCCCGCAGCAGCGTCCCCGGCTCACTGCTGGTGCAGCCCGCGCCCGGCCAGCGTCAGGAAGGCCTCGCCGACCGCCTCCGAGAGCGTCGGATGCGGGTGGACATGCCGGGCCACGTCGGCGGGTTCGGCGTCCCAGCCGACGATCAGCTGGCTCTCGGCGACCATTTCCGACACCTGCGGCCCCACCAGATGCACCCCGAGGACCCGGCCGCCGCCCGCCTCCGCGACGACCTTCACCATCCCGCCCCGACCGTGCACCATCCCCTTGGCCACCGCGGTCAACGGCATGACGTTGACGGCGACTTCGTGCCCACGCGCGCGTGCCTCCGCCTCACCCAGGCCCACGGACGCGGTCTGCGGCGAGGAGTAGGTGACCCGCGGCACCGCCGCGTAGTCCACCGGCGCGGACGGCAGCCCCGCCAGCGTCTCGGCCACCAGCAGGCCCTCCGCGAAGGACGCGTGCGCCAGCCCGAGCGACGGCGGCGGCAGCAGGTCGCCCACGACATGGATCCCGGGCACCGCCGTCTCCAGCCGCGCCCAGTCAGCCGGTACGACGAAGCCGCGCGCGTCCGTCGACAGACCCGCGGCGCCCAGGTCCAGGCCCTCGGTCACCGGAGCCCGCCCGACGGCCACGAGGAGACGCTCCGCCTCGACCTCCAGCGTCTCGCCCCGGGCCGTACGCACGCGTGCGCGTACGCCGTCGTCGAGGACCTCGGCGTCCAGGAACCGGGCGCCCGCCCGCACCTCGACGCCCCGCTTCTTCAGCCCCCGCGTCAGGTGCCGGCTCACGTCCGCGTCCTCCAGCGGCACGATCCGGTCGGCGGCCTCCACGAGGGTGACCTCGGCGCCCATGGACCGGTGGAACGACGCGTACTCCACGCCGATCGCGCCGCCGCCGAGCACCAGCACCGACTCCGGGAGCCCCGGCGCGAACAGGGCGTCGTCGCTCGTCACCACACGCCGGCCGTCCGGCACGAGCCCCGGGAGCGTGCGCGGGCGTGAGCCGGTCGCGAGGACGATGCCCCGGCGTGCCGTGAGGGCGTGCACGCCGTCGTCGACCTGGTCGGCCCGTACGTCCTCCACCCGCACCGTGCGCGGCCCCGTCAGCCGTGCGGAGGCGCGTACCACCCGCACCCCCGCGTGCGCGAGATGCGCCTCCACGCCCCGGTGGTTGCGCGTCACGATGTCGTCCCGGGTGGCCACCAGCGCCGGCCAGTCCACGGTGTCCAGCGTCGCCTTCACCCCCCAGCGCTCGCGCGCCTCGGCGATGCCGTCGACGAGTTCGGCCGCGTGCAGCATCGCCTTGCTCGGGATGCAGCCGCGGTGCAGACAGGTGCCGCCGATCTTGTCGCGCTCGACGAGCACGACCTCCAGACCGAGGGCCGCGGCGCGCAGGGCGGTGCTGTACCCGCCGGTGCCGCCGCCGATGACGATGACGTCCGCTGTGTCCATGCCGCCCAGCGTCCGCCCGCTCCTCGCCATGAGTCCAAGGCAATATTCTTGTGAAAGCCATGCACGATGTTTATGGGCGATGTTTTTGTGCGGAGGGGCCTGCGATGAGCCTGCGGCAGATGGAGTACTTCCTGACGGTCGTGGAGGAGGCGTCGTTCACCCGGGCGGCGGAGATCCTGCATGTCACCCAGCCCGCCCTCTCCCACCAGATCAAGGCGCTGGAGCGGTCGGTCGGCGGCGCGCTCCTGGAGCGCCTGCCGCGCGGGGTGCGTCTGACGCCGATGGGGCGCGCCTTCCGGCCGCACGCCGAGGTGGCCGTCCGCGGCGCCGCCCAGGCCCGCCGCGCGGCCCGTGCCGCCGCCGGGGCCGAGGGCGGCGAACTGCACATCGCGGCCGTCCACTCCGTCGCCGTCGGCGTCCTCCCCGACGTGTGCGCCCGCTGGAGCGCCGAGCACCCCGGTGTCCTGCTGCACCTGCACGAGTACGCCACCTCCGAGGCCCTGGAGGAGGCGGTGGAGCGCGGCACCGCCGACCTGGCGGTCGGTCCCGCCCCCGCCCATCGGCCCGCGACCGTCGTGCCGGTGGGCGAGGAGGAGATCGTCCTCGCCGTCCCCTTCGACGACCGCTTCGCGGGCCGCACCACCGTCACCCTGCCCGAACTCGCCGACCGTGCCTGGATCCGCTGCGCCATGGAGCCCGTCGTCCACGGCGAGCGCTTCCTCGACTGGGCGTGCGGTCGGGCCGGTTACCAGCCGCGCACCGCCGTATGGACCGAGCACACCTCGACCGCCGTACGGATGGCGGCTGCCGGGGTCGGTGTGTGCGCCGCGCCCTCGCACATCGTGCGCTCGGCGGTCGGCGAGGACTGCGTGGTCCTCTCGCACGACCCGGCCTGGAAACGCCCGATGACGGTCTTCGCGCGCGTGCCGCTCACCGGCGCCGCGGAGGCCTTCACGGACCTCCTCCACAGAACCTGGCAGCCTGTCACTGTGTGATCACCGGCATGCGTGTCCCGGCGTCGGCCGTGGCCGAGTCGGTTGCCGAGCGGCCCCGTCGGCGAAGGTCAGGTGGGCAGGCCCGTGGCGCGGGAGATGACCGTGTCGAAGGCGCGGTCGGGCACGATCCGGCGCAGGGTGATGAGGGGGCGGGCGCCGAAGCCGGTGGCGTAGCGGGTTTTGGGCTTGGGGGCGGTGACGGCCTTGCCGATCGCGTCGGCGATGACCTGCGGCGGCGAGTTGCGCTTGGCGTTGGCCTCGGAGCGCAGCGAGGAGGCCACGGCGTGGGCCTGCTTGGCGTAGGCGCCCCCGGCGGAGGACTTCTCCAGCTGGTCGGCGGCGATGGCGCCCCACTCGGTGGCGATGCCGCCGGGCTCGATGACGACGACGTCGATGCCGAAGGGCTTGACCTCCAGGCGCAGGCAGTCGCTGAGGGCTTCGAGGGCGAACTTGGTGCCGTGGTACCAGCCGCCGAGCGGGGTGTAGATCTTGCCGCCCATGGAGGTGATGTTGACGATCCTGCCGGAGTGCTGGGCGCGCATGTGCGGCAGGGCGAGCTGGACCAGACGCATGGCGCCGAAGACGTTGACCTCGAACTGGCGGCGGGCCTCGTCCATCGGGACGTCCTCGATGGCGCCGTAGGAGCCGTAGCCGGCGTTGTTGACCAGCACGTCGATACGGCCGGTGTCGGCGACGATGCGGTCGATGCCGGCGACCATGGAGGCGTCGTCGGTGACGTCCATGGCCAGCGGGCGGATGCCGCGGTCGGCCAGCTTCTGGAGGCGGTCGGTGCGGCGGGCGGCACCGTAGACGGTGCACCCCAGGGACTGGAGCTTGAGGGCGGTGGCCTCACCGATGCCGGAGGAGGCACCGGTGACGAGAGCGGTCTTGGCGGTCATGGGGACTTCCCGTCGGAGTAAGATGAACTTCAGTTCATCATCCATCATGGACCCTGGTCACGTTCATGCAAGTCGAGACGCCCACCGCAGGAGTACCCATGGCCCAGACCCGAACACCGCGTGCCGACGCGGTCCGCAACCGCAAGAAGATCCTCGACGCGGCCCGCGAACAGATCACCCTGCGCGGCCCCGACGCCGGCATGGACGAGATCGCCTCCGCCGCCGGCGTCGCCGTGGGCACCCTCTACCGCCACTTCCCGACCAAGACCGACCTGGTCGCCGCGGTGGTCGCCGAATACACCACGCACGTCGCCGAAGCCGCCGAGGCCGCCCGTGAGCGCCTCGCCACCGGTTCCCGGGCCGTCGACGAGATCACCGCCTTCCTCGCCGGCGTCACCGAGGCGATCGCCGTCAACCACGCCGTCAAGGCGGCCGCCCGCGCCCTCGGCGCCGACCCCGTCGACCGGGACGCCGAAGCCCGCGCCGGCGCCGCACTGGCCGCGCTGATCCAGGC